>DATHJR010000415.1:0-4687 GCA_035286525.1 Gemmatimonadaceae bacterium
AAACGCGAGATCGTCGGAACCGAGCGAAAAGCTGACCGTGTCGCTCGCTCCCGCGCGAATGTGAACGCGCCGAAAGCGAACCAACTGCCTGACCGGTCTCGCGACGCTGGCGACGTCGTCGCGCAGATAGAACTGCACGACCTCATCGGCCTCGCGCGCACCGACGTTGGACACCGTGACGGAGACGCCGAGCGAATCTCCGGCGCGAATCTCGTTTCGCGTGAGCCGAACATCACTGTAGCGAAACGTGGTATAGCTCAGGCCGTATCCGAAGGGAAACAGTGGGGCGATCGAAAGGTCGTTGTAGCCGGTCGTGTACTTGTCGCTGTCGTTGTGCGGCCGGCCCGTGTTCGTCTGCGCGAGGTAGGTGGGCACCTGTCCCGTCGCACGCGGGAACGTCACCGGAAGTTTTCCCGCCGGCGAGTAGGCGCCAAAGAGCACGTCCGCAACCGCGTCGCCGTGTGCGCTGCCGAGGTACCAGCTCTCGACGATCGCGGGCATGCTATCGGCGACCCACGGAATCGCGAGCGGCCGTCCGTTCATGAGCACCACCACCAGTGGTTTGCCACTCGACACCGCGAAAACTCGCTGTGCTAGCCGAAGCTGCGCGAGGGGAAGCTCGAGCGACGCTCTGCTCTCGGCTTCCCCCGTTCGCTCACCGTCCTCGCCGAGCACGAGCACGATGGCGTCGGCGTCGCGCGCCAGCGCCTCGGCGGCGGCGATCCGGCTCGTGTCCGCCCCCCGAGGCGCCGCACCGGGCGCGTAGCCGATCCGCATCGCGGGATTCGCGCGCCGGAGGCCATCGAGCACCGTGATCGCCTTGGCGGAATCGCCGGTGGCCGACCACGGGCCGATTGAGCTCCTCCCGTCGGTGGCGAGAGCGCCAATCACCGCGAGCGACTTGATGTCGCGAGAAAAGGGGAGTGTGGCGTGATCGTTCTTGAGCAGCACGATCGACTCGCGCGCCGCTGCTCGTGCAGCCGCGACGTTCTCGCGCGTAAAGGTGACGCGCGCAGCCTTCTCCTCGCTGGCGCCGTGATAGGGATCCGAGAAGAGGCCGAGCGAATACTTCGCGCGAAGCACACGACGCACTGCCTCGTCGATCTCCGCCGGTGCAACCGCCCCCGCACGCACGAGCGAAGGCAGGCTGTCCTGATAGATGCCGTCCGACATGTCGACGTCCACGCCGGCACGCAGCGCGAGGCGCGCTGCCTCACCGGTGCCTCCCGCGACGCCGTGCGCCACGAGCTCCTGGATTCCCGTCCAGTCGCTCACGACGACGCCGGCGAAGCCGAGCCGGCCGCGAAGCACGTCGCGAAGCAGCCACGTGCTGGCGTGCGGCGGCGATCCGTTCACCGCGGAGAAGGCCGGCATGACCGCGCCTGCACCGGCGCCGATGGCGCTGTGGAACGGAGGCAGATAGGTGCTCCAGAGAGTGCGCTCGCTCATCTCCGCGGTGGCATAGTCGCGGCCGCCCTCCGAGGCGCCGTAGCCCACGAAGTGTTTCGCCGTCGCGAGCAGCGACGCTGGATCATCGAGTCGTGCGCCCTGAAATCCGCGCACGCGCGCCGCGGCGAACACCGAAGCCAGATACGGATCCTCGCCGGAGCCTTCCACGATTCGTCCCCACCGCGGATCGCGCGCGATATCCACCATGGGCGCATACGTCCACGTGATGCCGTTGGCCGCGGCTTCCGACGCTGCGATTCGCGCGTCCGACTCCGCGAGAGCTGGATCGAAGCTCGCCGCCTCGGCGAGCGGCACCGGGAAGACGGTGCGATAGCCGTGGATCACGTCGAACGTGAAGAGGAGCGGAATCCGATGCGGCGATTCCTCTACCGCGACTCGCTGGAGCGCGCGCGTGCGGTCGGCGCCCACCACGCCGATGAGCGAACCGATGAGTCCCGCACGAACCTGCGCAACGCCCCCCTGGGGCACGTGCGGCCCCGTCTGCAGCCCTTCGGCCGGCGACAACGTCAGCTGGCCGACTTTTTCCTCGAGCGTCATGACGGACAACAGGGAATCGACGAAGTGCGTCTCGCGCGCGTCGACCGGTGAGGTGGGGAGCGTTCGCGCGCGAGGAGCGGGCCGCGAGGTACTGCAGGCGGCGACCAGCAAGACGGCGGAGAAGAGGCTGAGAGTTCGCACGCGGAAACGCTCACTGATTGTCGCGATGGAATCAAGTTGTCGCGATGGAATCAGGGCGCGGCGTGCAGAAAACGGCCCCGTACTTGACAGCGTTCAGGGCTCAACGTACCCTTTGCGAAGGGTGTAGAATGTCTACATCAATAGAGTGTCTACACCCAATGGAATGTCAACACTGATGGGACACCCGATGCCCAGAAAACACGCCGCCGCCTCACGCATCGAGCTGCTGCAAGGCACGCTCGACATGCTGATCCTGCAGACCCTCGCCTGGGGACCGCGGTACGGCTTTGGTATCGCGCAGATGATCCGGGCCGGCTCGCGCAACGCGCTGCAGGTCGACACCGGCTCGCTCTATCCCGCGCTCCACCGGCTGGAGCGGCAGGGCGCGATCGACGCCGAGTGGGGAGTATCCGAGAACAATCAGCGCGTGCGGATCTATCAGTTGACCGCTGCTGGACGGCGTCAGCTGACGGCCGAGCGATCGAAGTGGAAGCAGCTCGCCGACGCAATCGCAGGTGTGATGGCTCCTCCAGCCGAGAGCGATGCATGAGGCTCGCGCGAATCCTACGGCTGAATAGAGCCCGCGGCGATGCAGAGCTGAGGGAGGAGCTCGATGCGCACCTGCGCATGGCCATCGACGAGCGCGTCGCACGCGGCGAGTCGCCGGAGGACGCTGCTGCGCACGCGCATCGGGAGTTCGGCAACGTCGGTCACGTGCAGGAGGTTGCGCGCGAAATGTCCGGCAGCCTCTGGCTCGAGCGACTCGCACAGGATGGCCGCTTCGGCATTCGAATGCTTCGCCGGGCCCCGGGGTTTTCCGTCGTCGCGATTCTCTGCCTCACGCTCGGCATCGGTGCGAACGCAGTCGTGAGCGGGTGGATGGAAGGGATACTCTTTCGACCGTATCCGGGCGTCGCGAACCAGGACCGGCTGGTCGACGTGGCTGGCACCGCCAACGGCGAGTCAGGATTCACGGACCTCTCATTTCCTGATTTCGTCGACCTGGAAAAGGGATCGACGCTCTTCGATGCGTTCATCGTCAGCAAGATCGTCGGCACCACTCTCACCTCCGGTGATCGCGCGGAGCGCTTGGTGGGTCTGATGGTCTCACCCAACTATTTCCAGGCCCTCGGCGTGCGACCCGTGCTTGGCCGCGGCTTTGCGCCAGATGAGGGAATTGGGCGCAACGCCCATCCCGTGGCCGTGATCAGCTACAGCGAATGGAAGACGCGCTTTCACGGCGATCCGGCGATCATCGGGAAGACACAGCAATACAACAACGTGTCGCACGTCATCGTCGGCGTCGCGCCCGAAGGATTTCTCGGGACGTTCGTCGGCTATTCGATGCAGTTCTGGGTGCCGACTTCGATGCAGGCCGCCTTCGATCCGGGCGGTTACAAGCTCGAGGATCGCGGAGCGCGGTGGATCGAGGGGTTCGCCCTCCTCAAACGGGGGGTGACGCTCGATCAGGCGCAGGCGGAGATGTCCGCTGCAGCCAAACGGCTCGACTCCGACTATCCCGATATCGACCGCGGTCGCGGTGTGCGCCTTCTCCCGCTCTGGAGATCCACGTTCGACAACGCGCAGACTCTGTTGCCGACACTTCGGATCGGCATTGGCGTTGCGGTGTTCGTGCTCCTCATCGCGTGCGCAAACGTGGCCAACCTGCTGCTCGTGCGCTCGTTCGTCCGGCGCCACGAGATCACCGTGCGGCTCGCGCTCGGCGCTGGGCGAACGCGTCTCATGCGCCAACTCTTCACGGAGGCAATGATGCTCTCGCTGGTTGCCACGGGATGCGGCGTGCTCCTGGCGTATTGGCTGCGCAACGCGCTCACGCTCTTCTTTCCGTCGCAGGGCGGCGTCGCCTACACGATTCACGGCGACTTCGACTGGCGAGTGTGGCTGCTGAGCGCGACCGTGGGGATCGGCTCGGTGGTCGTGTTTGCGGCCATTCCCGCCCTGCAGTCCAGCCGCGCGGATCTCTCGACCGCACTCAAGTCCGACTCACGCAGCGCATCGGGACATCGCGACCGCTCGCGTCTCCGCGCCGCGCTCGTCGTGTTTCAGGTGGCCATCAGCTTTGTTCTCCTGGTTGGCGCGGGATTGGTTTTCGAGAGTCTCGAGAGCCTGCGCTCCGCCAGTCCCGGCTTCTCGACGCGAGAGGTGCTGACGACGGTGGTCAATCTGTTCGCGGCGGGCTACGACAGCACGCGCGCGAAGACGTTCGACGACCGGCTGCTGCAGGGCATCCGCTCGATCGGAGGTGTCGACGGTGCCGCCCTTGCCCGCAGCACGCCCTTCGCACAGCGCCCGTACGACGGCGGGCCAATCGCGGTGGATGGTTTCGACCCCAAGCCGGATGAGCAGCCGACGGCGAGCTACAACTCCGTGACCCCGGGCTACTTCGCGACGATGGGGATCGAGCTTCTCTCCGGGCGCGACTTCACGAGCGCCGATGACGAATCCTCGGAACCTGTTGCGATCGTCGGCGAAACCATGGTCGCGCAGTTCTGGCGAGGCGAGAACCCGAGCGGCAAAC
>DATHJR010000416.1:0-10039 GCA_035286525.1 Gemmatimonadaceae bacterium
GGACTCGCACACCCTCCCGCGAGATCCTCGTTGCACGCAGCGAGCACGATCAAGGCGATGCCGAGGAATGGAAGCAGGCGATGCGAGTCGCGAGGCACAATCATCAGCGAGGAGGAGATTTCGAAGTGAATGGCGCGGGCAGCAGCTGATCGAGCGACCAGTGCGACTCCGAGCCGGCGGCGGTGCAGCTCGTGATGTCGAGCGATGGTGCGAATTCGGCCAGCACCTGGCGACAGATTCCGCACGGAGCGGCCGGCAAGGCACCCTCCGTGGCGATCACGAGCGAGGTGAACTCGCGCTCGCCTTGCGCTACGGCCGACAGAAGCGCCGCCCGCTCCGCGCAGATCGTTGCTCCGTACGATGCATTTTCCACATTGCATCCGACGAACATCATGCCGGACGTGGTCGCGAGGGCGGCTCCAACCCGAAAATGGGAGTACGGAGCGTAGGCCCGAGCCATCACCGAAAACGCGGCGGCACGGAGGGAATCGGTTGAGGCCGCATTCGTCATTCGGCGGTCAGAGAGCGCAGGTCGTCCTCGCGAAGTGTCTGGTCGTGGTCCGAAGTGCCGGCCACCCGGGGTGTCCGAACCCTCATTGAACACCGCAGTCGCGGTTCGGTGCCGCCGCAACTCGCGTAAAGGTAGTAGGATGGCATGCGCCTTCCCACCATTTTGGCGGTCCGTCAAACGTCGTCGCCGCCGCTGTAGTGTCTTGGCAGACGCGCATGCAACCCAGTGAGGAGCTCGTACGGACTCGCGCTCGACCACTGCGCGAGATCGGCGATCTCGATTCGCTCGCCGCCGTCGATGCCCGCGAGCGTCGCGATGTCTCCGATGCTCGCGGGAACGTCCGTGACATCGAGCATCGTCATGTCCATCGTCACGACGCCGACCACAGGCGCCCTACGCCCGGCGATGAGCGCGTGCGCGTGGTTGCCCAGCGCACGACGATAGCCGTCGGCATACCCCACCGGGAGCGTTGCGATGCGAGTCGCGCGCTCGGCTCGAAAGGTGGCGTCGTAGCTCACGCTCTCGCCGGCGGCGATAGTGCGCATCTCCACGATCCGCGCGCGCAGCGCGATGACGGGCTCTGGCTGCACGGGCGCGCCAGCGCCGGCGCCAACCCCATAGAGAAAAATTCCCGGCCGGCCAAGATCCCACCTCGCCTTCCCTCTCCGTGCGAGCGCCGCCGAGTTGTCGGCGTGGAGGACGCGCGGACGAGCCGGGAGCGCGGCGATCGCCTGCTCGAACCGCCGCTCCTGCTCCGCCTGCGTTCCATCGTCCAGCGCAGCGGAGTGGAAGTGGGTGAAGGCGCCCTCGGGCGGACATGCGAGCAGCGCGCGCGAGAGCGACTGAACGTCGGCCCACCGCACGCCCGCGCGCGACATGCCGGTGTCGATCGGCAGATGCCATGCGCCGCCGCCGAGGCGCTGCCAGTGCTCGATCGCGTACACGGAGGCGAGCGCGGGAGTGAGGCGCGCAGCGTGCGCGGCCCCGAGCTCTTCCGGCTCGACGGTCGTGAAGAGGATGATCGGCCGCGCGATCCCCGCCTCGCGGAGCTCGCGTCCCTCATCTACGGTCGCCACACCGTACCCCCACGGCGACAGCGGCTCGAGCGCCCACGCCACGCGCACCGCACCGACCCCGTACGCGTCGGCCTTCACCATTGGGAGAATCGCGTTGGCGCGCGCAGCCATCGCTCGTGCGTTGCGCACGACCGCGTCGAGATCGATCTCGATCCAGCCGCGCGTCAGATGAATTGGCATTGCCGCGCAAGCCCAAGGCGGAATAGCTTTCGCGCCCCGGAGGAACGATGGCTGACAAACCGACGCTCGACGATGCGGTTGCGCTCATGCGCGACCTTCGCGCGCGCTGTGACTGGGACCGTGCGCAAACACACGAGTCTCTTCGCCCATATCTGATAGAGGAAGCGCACGAGCTCGACGACGCGCTCCGTCGCGGCGATCGCGAGGATATGCGCGAGGAGCTTGGCGATGTGCTGCTGCAGGTGCTCTTCCACTCGGTCATCGCCGACGAACAGGGCGCCTTCGACGTGCGCGACGTCGCGGAATCGCTGATCGAGAAAATGCGGGAGCGGCATCCGCATCTCTACGGCGATGGCGAGCGTCGCCCGTGGGAAGAGATGAAGGCGGCGAAGCGCGAGTCGATCGCGGACGGGCTCCCTGCCGCGCTGCCGACGCTCCATCGCGCATTTCGGCTGCAGGAGCGCGCCGCGGGCGTCGGCTTCGATTGGGACGACACCGAAGGCCCCGCTCGCAAAGTGGAGGAGGAGCTTGCCGAGGTGCGCGGCGAGCTCGCGCAGCAGGCGACGATCGGCCCCGCCCGCGCCGCGCGCGCGCAGGCGCATCTCGAGGACGAGCTCGGAGACCTGCTCTTCGCGTGCATCAATCTCTGCCGGCGCGCGGGGGTGCACCCCGCGCTCGCGCTCGATCGCGCGACGGACAAGTTCGCGCGGCGCTTCGAAGCCGTGGAGGAGCTCGCGCGCGAGCGCGGCATCGTGGTGGCCGATGCTGGCATCGCTGCGCTCGACGCGCTTTGGAACGAGGTCAAGCTCGCGGAGTAGGCCGGCGACGCGCGCGTGATCGTCACGGCTTGAGACGGTGCATCATGCGCGGGAACGCAATCGCCTCGCGCAGATGCGGGAGCCCGCAGATCCACGCGATCGTGCGCTCGAGTCCGAGTCCGAAGCCCGCGTGCACGAAGGTTCCGTAGCGCCGAAGGTCGAGATACCACTCGTATGCCGCGGGATCCAGCCCTTCTTCGACGATTCGCTTCAGGAGCCGGTCGTAGTCATCTTCGCGCTGGCTTCCGCCGATGATCTCGCCGTAGCCCTCGGGCGCGAGCAGATCATCGCAGAGAACGGTACGTGGATCGTTCGGGTTCTCCTTCATGTAGAACGCTTTCGCTTCCTTCGGATAGTTCATCACGAACACCGGCCGATCGTACTCCGCGACGATCAGCGACTCATCCTCGGCGCCCAGGTCTTCGCCCCACGTGGTCGTGCTTCCCTTGCGATGCAGCAGGTCGATCGCATCGGTGTACTCGAGCCGCGGAAAGGGTGCCTCGATGGCCTCGAGCTTCGACAGATCGCGCTCGAGCTCCGTGAGCTCGGCCGATCGCCGCTCGAGCGCGCGATGCACGAGGTACGACACGAATTCTTCCTGCAGCTTCATGTTGTCGTTCGAGTCGTTCCATGCGACCTCCGGCTCGATCATCCAGAACTCGGTGAGATGCCGCCGCGTTTTCGACTTTTCGGCTCGGAACGTGGGGCCGAATGTATAAATCTGTCCCCAGGCGGCGGCAGCGGCCTCCCCGTACAGCTGGCCCGTCTGCGCGAGATACGCGCTCCCTTCGTCGAAATACTCCGTCGAGAAGAGTCCAGAGCGTTCGCCTATCGCTGCCGTGAGAATCGGAGTATCGACGCGGAGGAAATCGCGCGAATAGAAGAAATCGTGGATCCCCTGTTCGATCTCACTCCGGATCGTCGCGATTGCGCGCTGCCGCGGCGACCGCAGCCAGAGGTGCCGATGGTCGAGAAGAAAGTCGATCCCGTGCTCCTTTGGCTGGATCGGGTAGTCGAGCGGGCTCGGACCGACGATCACGAGATCGGTGACGCCCAATTCGTACCCGCCTGGAGCGCGCGCATCCGCGCGCACGTCGCCTGTAACGGCCACCGAGGTCTCCAGCGACAGCTGCGCGAAGCGGTCCCAAACATCCTGCGTCACGGCGGACTTGACGAGCACGCACTGCAACAAGCCGGTGCCATCACGCAACACGAGGAAGGCCACCTTCCCGGACGAGCGGACGGTAGTGATCCATCCTCGAACCGTGACGACCCGTCCGACTTCGCCGCTCAATCCGCTAATACGCGTGGATGCCAATGTCATTGATTTGGCTGAGGTTACGTTTCGGGAGCGCAAGCTATCCCGCCGCTGACACGAGTGTCAACGATCCTGTACGCCCAAATGACCGGACATTCGGAACAAAATCGAGCGGTTGCGGCTAGAGGTATCTATGGTCGAATTTCAGTGGCGGTCGGATGGCCAGTCAATTGCGTGCGTCAGCGCTGGCAGCACTTTGCGCGGGCGGCGGCAGGGCTGCAATAATGGAGCACATGAACGGAACTCGAATTGAGCCCACACCGACGGTTCGGCGTACGGCGGCGCGTCCATTGATCGCGCGCGTTGCGTACTTCGAGCGGTCCCTGCGCATGTGCACCGCGTGACGGTCCGATCGAAGCTCGCGCTCGGACTGCTCGCGAATCTGCTCATGCTCGTCACGCCGCTGGTGTTCGCGCTCTACTCGCTGGCGCAGCTGCACGCGACTACGCGGCAGCTGCGCGATCACGCGTTTGGCGCGTCGCTCCTCGTCGGTCGGATGCGCGCCACCGCCGACGAGCTCCGACAATCGGAGGAGCGACTGTTGTTCGTGCACGATACGGCCGCGCTCAACCACGTGAACGGGCTGCTCGAGCAGATGCGGGCGACAAACGATTCGCTGCAGGGGTACGATCTCGAGCTGGCGCGGAAGCGCATCGACACGCAGATCGAGAAGCTGCGCCGCATCGCGCCCGTGGAGATGTCACACGCCGCCAAGAGTCCCGCCATCGCCGACACCATCTCGACGCGGCAGTATCTTCCGGCCGAGCGCGAGATGGAGTTGGCGCTGCGTGATGCGGAGCTCGTGCTCGCGGATCGCACGAAGGCGCTCGTCGAGGACGCGACGACGCTCGTCGAGAACTCGACGAGAATCGCCGGGATCGGACTCGGCGTCGCGACGACGATCGCGCTGCTCGTGTCCATCGGACTCTGGCGCACGGTGAGCAAGCCCGTACAGGATCTCGAAGCGGGCATGGAGGCCGTCGCCACCGGCCAGTTCGACTATAAGCTGTCGGTCTCGCCCGAGCGCGACGACGAATTCGGCCGACTCGCCGCGAGCTACAAATCCATGGCCGCGCAGCTCGCGCAACTCGACCGGCTGAAGGCGGAATTCGTTTCCGTCGCCTCGCACGAGCTGAAGACGCCGATCAACGTCATCCTCGGCTACCTCCAACTGCTCAATGAAGGGGTGTACGGCTCGATCTCCGCGAAGCAGGGAGAGATTCTACACACTGTGGATGCGCAGACGCGCTCCCTGTCTCGACTCGTGCATCAGCTGCTCGACATCAGCCGATTCGAGGCCGGCGGTGGCAAGCTGGATCTTCGGCCCACGGAGCTCGGACACTTCCTGAGCGACCTCGAAACCACCTTCCACGTGCTGTCGCTGCAGCGCGGCATCAACTTTCGTGTCGTGCGCACGGGTCCGCTGCCGGCCGAGGTGGTGTGGGATCCTGACCGGATCAACGAAGTGCTTGGCAATCTGCTCTCGAACGCCTTCAAGTTCACGAGAAAAGATGGAACAGTGGAGCTGGACGTGCAGGCCGACGGCGGACAGATTCGTGTGACAGTCAGCGACACCGGTGCGGGTATTCCGCCGGAGCAGCTGCCGCACATCTTCCGGAAGTTCTTTCAGGCGGACAACCAGCACTCGGCGGCGCACGATGGCACTGGGCTCGGGCTCGCGATCGCGAAGCAGATCGTCGACGCGCATGGCGGGAAGCTGACAGTGGAGAGTCGCGTCGGCGAAGGTACGAGGTTCGCCATCACGCTTCCCGTGCGCACCGGGCCGCGTCCGCGCAGGCGCTCCACGGCGTCGACGTCCGTGGATGCAAGCGCGTGAGGCTTGGGCGGTTTCTGGTCCTTGGCGCCACGCTCACCGTCGCATGCGCGCACCCGCATGCGGGCGCGCCGTCCCCGACTGACAGTTCGTGGGGCGTGACGCTGGACTCGGCGCAGGGACTTGCGGCCGACTCACAGTACGACTCCGCCGACTCGCTGCTCGCAGCGTTCGCCCGCAACGAGCCGGGAAGCACCGGTGCGCATGAGGCGATATTCTGGCACGGCGTGATTCTGCTCGAGTCGGCACGCTCGCGCGCGAGACTGCTCGACGCCGCAACGGCGTTCGACGGCTACCTGGCATCCTCGGACTCACTGCCCCATCGCGCGGAGGCGCAGGTGCTGCGGCGCACGACGCACCTCCTGGATTCGCTGTCGCAATCGCGGTCGATAGATAGCGTCCCGGCGATGCACCTGGTCGTGTCCGACGACTCATCGAACACCACCTTTCGCGAGCAGGAGATGGCCAAAACGATCAAGATGCTGCAGGATTCGCTCAACACCGCGACCGCAGAGCTGGACCGGATCAAGAAGCGGTTGTCGACCGGCAAGCCGTAGCCGGACTACCCCACGCGGAAGAGCGCAAGGGCGCGCGGATAGCGCTCCGACAGCGCCGTCCGCACCGCCGCATGCTCGCGCTTCTCGAGTGCAGGATCGTCGCGCAGCAGCTCTTCCGCGCTCTCCATCGCCAGCAGATTGAGCGCCTCGTCGCGCAGCGGATCGGCGTAGCGGAAGGTTTTTTCACCACTCTGCTGCGCGCCGAACAGGTCGCCCATTCCGCGCAGCCTCAGATCCGCGCGCGCGATCTCGAAGCCGTCGTCGGTGCCCGCGAAGAGCCGTAACCGCTCGCTCGCCTCCGGGCTCACGTCGCCAAGCAGGATGCAGTAGCTCTCCTCCGCCCCGCGTCCCACCCGGCCGCGCAGCTGGTGAAGCTGCGACAGTCCGAAGCGCTCGGGATGCTCCACGAGCATCACCGTCGCGTTGGCGACGTCGATGCCGACTTCGATGATCGTCGTCGCCACGAGGATGTCGATCTCGCCATCGCGAAAGCGGCGCATGATGTCATCGCGTTCGTCACCCGGCACCCGGCCGTGCAGCAGCGCCATCCGGCGATGCGCGAACGCTCCCGCCGAGAGCGACGCGAACATCGCGGTCGCACCCTTGAGGTCCGTCTTCTCCGATTCCTCGATCACCGGATACACGACGTAGGCCTGCCTGCCCTTCTCCACCTCGCGATCGATGAAGGCGAGCACGCGCTCGCGCGCCGAGCCGGGGCGGAGCGCCGTCGTGACGGGCTGTCTGCCCGGCGGACGCTCGTCGAGCACGCTCACGTCGAGATCCCCGTACAGCGTGAGGGCCAGCGAGCGCGGGATCGGCGTCGCGCTCAACAGCAGCACGTCCGGTCGCGCGCCCTTGGCGCCAAGCGCGGCACGCTGCTCCACGCCAAAGCGATGCTGCTCGTCGATCACCGCCAGCCCGAGCCGCGCAAACTTCGTGTCGCCTTGCACCAGCGCGTGCGTTCCCACGATCGCGATCGGCTCTCCGGATTCCATGCGCGCGGCCGCGGCGCGTCGCTCCGCCACGGACACGCTCCCGGTGACGAGCAGCGCGGGCACGCCGAGCCGCGCCAGCAGCGTCTCGAACGTGCGCGCGTGCTGCTCGGCGAGCAGCTCCGTGGGCGCCATCAGCGCGGCCTGATATCCGTTCTCGATCGCGAGCAGCATTGCGAAGAGCGCCACGATCGTCTTCCCGCTGCCCACATCACCTTGCAGCAGGCGATGCATGCGACGGTCGCTGCACATGTCCTTGACGATCTCGCGAATAGCGTGCACCTGCGCATTCGTGAGGTCGTAGGGGAGCGACGCCTTGAGCCGCGAGGTAAGGTCGCGCTTGTTGACGAAGGTGATTCCCTCGCGCGTCTCACGCGCGATTTCCCGCGCGCGGCGATGCAGAATGTGGACGAAGAACAGCTCCTCGAAGGCCAGGCGCGACATGCCGCGCATCGCGTCGGCGATCGAGCGCGGGCGATGCACGAGGCGCAGCGCTTCGGGGAGCGGCGGAACGCCGGCGCGCGCGAGCGTCTTCGCCGGCAGGTACTCGCTCACCAGCGGCAGCAGCGTGTCGATGTGCGCGTCGACGAGCGCGCGGATGACCTTGAACGACAGCCCCTCGGTTGCCGGATACACGGAGAGCACGCGACCCTCCGTAATTCCCTCGGCGTCGGGGCCGAGATTCACCATCTCGCGCGGCTGCAGCTGGCGGCCGTGGAAGAAGCGCACGGCCCCGCTGAGCAGGAGCTTGTCGTCCTTCTTGACGACACGGTCGAGGTACGGCTGTCCCGGCCACGAGACCTCGATCATCCCGCTCTCGTCCCGGATGACCGCCTGGAAAATGCGGAGCCCCTTCCGCGTCGGGATCACGCCCTTCGAGATGACGGTGCCGAGCACCGTGACGTCCATTCCGGGCTCCGCGCTCGCGATCGGCGCGATCGTGCTCGCATCCTCGTAGCGATGAGGAACGTGAAAGAGGAGATCGCGCGCGACGATGATGCCGAGCTTCCGCAGGAGGTCCGCGCGATAGGGGCCGACGCCCTTGAGAAAACCGACGCCGGTGTTCAGCCCGATCGGCGTACCCGCGGCGCGTGTGCTCACTCCGCGCCCAGCAGCTCCGCAGAGAACGATGCGGGATCGAACGACACGAGATCGTCGGCCTGCTCGCCGACGCCGACGAACTTGACCGGCACGTCGAGTGCCTCGTGCACCGCGACCACGATTCCTCCCCGCGCCGTGCCGTCGAGCTTCGTGACGACCAGACCGGTCAACGGAACCGCGGCGCTGAACGCGCGCGCCTGCGCGATCGCGTTTTGCCCGATCGTGCCATCGAGCACGAGCAGTGTCTCGTGTGGGGCGCCGGGGATGCGCTTGGCGATCACACGCCCAACCTTCTGGAGCTCCGTCATCAGACCGTCCTGCGTGTGGAGCCGGCCCGCGGTATCAATGATGACGACATCGATGCGACGCGCGACGGCGGCGTCGATCGCCGCGAACGCGACCGACGCCGGATCGGCGCCGGCGGTGCTTCCGACGAACTGCGCGCCGGCGCGCGTCGCCCACACGCGGAGCTGATCGATCGCACCGGCGCGGTAGGTATCACCGGCGGCCACCATCACCGATTTCCCCTCGCGGGAGAGCCGCGTCGCCAGCTTGCCGATGAACGTCGTCTTCCCCGCACCGTTCACGCCCACCACGAGAATGACCGTGGGGGCAGCGGCCGCGTACACCAGCGCCGGATCGCTGCGCCCCGCGCGCAATGCCACCTCGACGCCGGCGCGGAGCGCTTCGTGAAATTCATCCTCGGTCTTCGCGAGTCCCTTGGACGCACGCCCCTCGACCTCGGCCACCAGGCGCAGCGTCACGGGCACGCCGAAGTCCGCCTCGAGCAGCAGCTCCTCGAGCCGCTCGAGCGAGCCCGCGTTGACACCGCCGCGCACGAGCACGCCCACATCGAGCAGCGCGACATCCTTGATCTTCTGCCAGAGCGAGCGCTTCGAAACATCCCCCTCGCGCCGCATGATCCTTGCCATTCATTCTCCTCACGCCGCGGCTTTCGCCGCGCGCGTCATCGCAGTCCCATGTGTCGTCGCAGCAACCACTCCGCGCACAGCGCGCCGAGCAGCAGCAGATAGATCCAGTGAAAGTCGCGCAGCCGCGGCTGGTCGCCGAACGGGGCGGCGCCGCCGACGGCGCCGGTACGCACATTCGCCCGCCGCGGCAACAGCTCTCGTGTTGCATTGACGATGAGCAGCGATGTGCCGCCGCTCACGCGCGTCTCGTACACTCCGGCGTCGAGCGGCGGGCTCTCCGCCAGCGCGCCTGGCCCACCGAAGTGCAGCGCCAGCGTGTCGACCCGAGACTCGCCGCGGCGATGCATCTCGACGCGCACGAGCGTGTCGCTGCCTGTGCCTCGCCGCCATCGAATGCGATCTCCGGCGCGAACGATGGCATCCGCCGGCAGCGCGGCGCGCGGGTCCGGCCGTTCGGCTGTGAGCCAATCAAATATACCGCCCCAGAGTGTCGCGTACGCATCGCCGCTGACGCCGCCGCGGAAGGCCCAGCGCCAGAGTCCCGATGCGCCGACGGTCACCGTGCGTCGCCCGCTTTCGCTTCCCGCGATCGCCACGCGGCGGTCGGTACTGCGCGCCGGTGCCGCGAGCAATCCGGTCCAGTCGCCGTGCACACCGGGCGAGACGGTGAGGGGCGCGAGACTGTCCCACGGCACGCCCGAGAGCACCGCGGATATCGGC
>DATHJR010000417.1:0-3007 GCA_035286525.1 Gemmatimonadaceae bacterium
GGAGAGCGACGATCCCGAGGTCGCGATGGATGCCAGGGTGGCCGAGTACCGGGAGCAGTTCGCGCATCCATATATCGCCGCGTCGCGGGGATATCTCGACGACATCATCGACCCGCGCGACACGCGCCCGCGCCTCATCGACGCGCTCGAGACGATGCGCGCCAAACGCGACACGAATCCGCCCCGGAAGCACGGGAACATCCCGCTCTGATGCCGCGTCCGAGCAGCACGCTACGCTTGGGCGACCGAGTTCCGCCCTTTCAGCTTCGCGACGCCGTGTCGGACAGCACCTTCGATCTCGAGACGCTACTCGCAGGACATCGCGGGCTCCTCCTCGTCTTCCATCGCGGCTTGTGGTGTCCCAGCTGCCGTCGCCAGCTGACCGAGCTCGAAGGCGCGCTCGCGACACTCGAGGCGGCGGAGATTCGCGTGGCCGCGGTGCTCGCGCAGGCGTGGTATCGCGTGCGCGTGTCGCTCGAGAAGCTCGACACACCCTATCGCTTTCCGATTTTGTGCGACGGCGATCGCACGGTCGTGAAGGCTTACGGCGTGTGGCACCCGCTCGGCATCGACGCATTCAACAGCGCGCATCCGGCCTCCTTTCTCATCGATGATTCGGGCAGGCTTCGTTACAGCTTTGTCGGCAGCACGCAGTTCCAGCGCGCGCCCATGGGCGACATCCTGGCCGCCGCCGAGGGCGAGCTTCGTGTTCGATAAGATCCTCATCGCGAACCGAGGCGAGATCGCGCTGCGCGTCGTTCGTGCGTGTCGCGAGCTGGGCGTGCGATCGGTGGCGGTGTTCAGCGATGCCGACGCATCGGCGCCCCATACGCGAGAGGCCGACGAGGCAGTGAACATCGGCGCGGCGCCCTCGCGGGAGAGCTATCTCCGCGGCGACAAGATCATAGCCGCGGCGAAGCGCACGGGCGCGCAGGCCATCCATCCGGGTTACGGATTTCTCTCGGAGCGCGAGCACTTCGCGCGCGATGTCGCGGAGGCGGGGCTCGTGTTCGTCGGGCCCCCGGCGTCGGCGATCGCGGCCGTTGGCAGCAAGACCGCTGCGCGCGCGCTGGCCGCGACCGCGAACGTGCCCGTGGTGCCGGGCACCACCGAGCCGCTTCGCGATGCGGAAGAGGCCGAGTCCGTGGCGGAGCGCCTCGGCTATCCCGTGCTGCTCAAGGCATCGGCCGGCGGCGGGGGGAAGGGAATGCGCATCGTCCGCTCGACCGCGGATCTCGCGGCAGCGCTCGAGAGCGCGAAACGCGAGGCAATGACCTCGTTCGGCGACGATGCCGTGTACGTCGAGAAGTACATCGCCGGTCCGCGCCACGTCGAGATCCAGGTGCTCGGCGACACGCACGGCACCATGCATTCGCTGGGCGAACGAGAGTGCTCGATCCAGCGACGGCATCAGAAGATGATCGAGGAAGCGCCGAGCGTGGCGGTGACGCCGGAGTTGCGCAAGCGAATGGGGGACACGGCCGTGCGAATGGCGAAGGCCGCCGGCTACGTGAATGCGGGCACGTGCGAATTCCTTCTCGATGCGAGCGGCAATTTCTATTTCCTCGAGATGAACACGCGACTGCAGGTGGAGCATCCAGTCACCGAGCTGGTATCGGGGCTCGATCTCGTGCAGTGGCAAATTCGCATCGCGGCCGGCGAACGGCTTCCGGCCGCGCCGATGCTCGAGGAGCCGCACGGGTGGGCGATCGAGTGTCGGATCACGAGCGAGGATGCGGGAAACGACTTTCTTCCATCCACCGGCACGATCTCGTTCCTGCGCGTCCCCGGCGGCCCGGGCGTGCGCTGGGATGGCGGCGTCGGCGCGGGAAGCGAGATCGGGCTGCACTACGATCCGCTGCTCGGAAAGCTCATCGTGTGGGGAGACACGCGCGACGCGGCAATCGCGCGCATGCGGCGAGCGCTGCTCGAGCTGACCATCGTCGGCGTCGAGACGTCGCGCGACTTTCATCTGCGCGTGATGGATGATCCCGAATTCCAGCGCGGCGCGATCGACATTCAGTGGCTCGAGCGACGGCTGCCATCGCTCACGGCTGGCGATGCCACGCCCGAGGGGGAGATCGCGGTCGCGATCGCGGCGGCGCTGTTGGCGGAGAGCGAACGTGCGGGGCGGCTTAGACGCTCGGGAGCGAGCGGCGCGCCGTCCGCGAGTGGCGAGAACGGCGACGACGCCTGGCGCAACGCGGGACTTCGCGACGGGCTGAGGCAGCGCTGATGGCGTCGGTATCGGTTACCGTCGAATCGATCGCCGCCGGCGGCGACGGCGTCGCACGCGCGGAGGGGTTCGTGGTGTTCGTTCCGCGCTCCGCGCCCGGCGACGTTGGCGTGGTCGACATCGCGATGCGCGGGTCGTTCGCGCGCGCGGAGTTCGTGCGTCTCGAGAGTCCCGCGGCGAGTCGCGTCGAACCCGCGTGCCCACACTACACCACCGACAAGTGCGGCGGCTGCCAGCTGCAGCATATGGAATACGGTGCGCAGCTCGAAGCGAAAAGCGGAATTATTCGCGACACGATCGTGCGCATCGGGAAGCGTGCGATCGAGCGGCCGGAGGTCGAGCCCAGCCCGCAGCAGTGGCGCTACCGCCGCAAGCTCACACTGACGATGCAGCGGAGCGGCGCGCGATGGGTCGCAGGTCTCCATCCATACGACTCGCCTCGAAAGGTGTTCGCGCTGAACGACTGTCCGATCACGGACGAGCGCGTCGTCGACGTCTGGCGACAGATCATGGTGACACAGTCGTTGCTGCCGGTCGCATCGACGCTGCGCGGCGCGGTGCGGATCGACGCGAGCGGCGCGACGTTTGTGCTCGAGGGCGGCGATGTGTGGCCCGAGGCCCCGCGGTTCTTCGAGTCCGTGGCGTCGCTCGCGGCTCTCTGGTGGATCCCCGAGAAAAAGCGCCGCCGGTTGATGCAGCATCGCGGAGACTCCAATGCACTTGGCGCATCGTTCGCGCAGGTGAACGCGCCGGTTGCCAGTCGCATGCACG
>DATHJR010000418.1:0-4745 GCA_035286525.1 Gemmatimonadaceae bacterium
CTCATTCGCTGGGGAAAGGATCGCGGCATCAACGTCACGGCGGAGGTGACACCGCATCATCTGACGCTCACCGAGACGGAAGTCGAGGGCTATCGCACCGCGGCGAAAATGAACCCGCCGCTGCGCACGGCGGAAGACGTCGACGTGCTGCAGGACGCGCTGCGCGACGGCACGATCGATTTGGTCGCGACCGACCACGCTCCGCATCACTACGATGCGAAGGATCGCGAGTTCGCGGATGCGCCGTTCGGTGTCGTCGGCCTCGAGACCGCGCTGGCGCTCGTGGTGACGGAGCTCGTCGACTCCGGAATGATCGACTTCAAGACGCTGGTCGATCGCATGTCCACGCGGCCGGCGCGGCTGTTCGGCCTGGCGGGAGGAACGCTGGCGTCGGGATCTATCGCCGATGTCACCGTCTTCGATTCCAAGTTTCCCTGGACGGTGGATCCCGACACCTTTCTGTCGAAGGGGCGCAACACGCCCTACAGGGGACGGGAGCTGCGCGGACGCGCGCGATACACAGTAGTAGGCGGTGCCGTAGTGCATCGCGCGATCGAAGCGAACACCCGCTAATGTCAGGGAGCGGCGCTTCGGCCGGTCGCGCGCCGTTACCCTTGGCTCACGGTAGCGGTCAAGGTTAAAGGAATGTTACACTTGGCTGACGCGACCGGTCACCTTGCTGCCGGGTTGGGACAATCGGCGATGAGAAGCAGGCTTGGGCGCCCGCCCCGGGCGCTGGACTGAATGGAGCGAGGCATGGCGAAGGCGGCGACGCAAACCCAATTCGAGAAGGTCACTGCGCTGTACGAGGAGCGGCAGCGCTTCGAGGCGTGGCTGACCGCGTTGGAGGCGAAGCGCGCGACGACGCCCGTGCACATCTACACGCGCGTCAAGGGTGACTACGGTGCGCGCCTGCAGCGCGTCGTCGAAGAGCTGCGCACGCACAGAACGGCGCTTCAGGAGCTCGAGAGCACGCTCATCGATCGGCTCACGGCGCTCGACGGCGAGGAGGCCAAGCATCGCGATGAGGCGGCGGAGGCCGAGTTGCGCGCGACGGTTGGCGAGCTCGCGGCCGAACACTTCAACGAAGTCACCGGGCGCACGAGCGGAGCGATCGCGGGGCTGAGCGCGGAGCGGGGCCGGGTGCAGGCCGAGCTCGCGCAGCTGCGTCATCTGCTCGATGTCGGCACGGCGCCGCTGCCCGTCGCCGCCGCGTCCGGGGAGTCGCAGCGCGGAGAAGGCGCATCCGACGCGCCGCGCATGCGCCTCGTGGACTCCGCCCCACGTGCGCCGGCGGGCAGTGCGGATGCGCCACCCGCTTCCAGGCCCGCCGATTGGGAGCTGTCGTTCGAGAATGCGCTCAGCCGCAATCCGGCGCCGCCGCCACCGCGTCCATCGGGACCACGCGCCGCGGACAAGGTGCCCAATGCCAGCCCGTTCGACGATCTCGAGTTTCTGAAGACGATGAACGATCGCAACTCCGGCGAGCACGGAGCCGTCAACCCGACGCGCGATCGTCAGCAGGAGGCTGCCGCGCCGCCACCTGCGTCGGAGCGGATCGAGACGATGCCGATCTCGCCGCCGGTGAAGCAGCGCCCGTCGCACCCGCCGCCGATGGCTGCGAGCGGACTCCCGCTCATCATGCCTGACGCACCTGCTCCAGCGCGCGCGGAGCCGCGTTTTTCGCAGCCCGGCTCACGCGAAAGTGTGCCGTCGTATCTGAAGGAGTCGCCGCCGGAACAGGTGAAGACGCTGAAGTGCCAGGAGTGCGGCACGTTGAACTATCCCACCGAGTGGTACTGCGAACGCTGCGGCGCGGAGCTCGCGGCCTTGTAGTCTCGCACCAGCAGGCCCGCGCCTTGAGCGCCGGCAGCGATTCGCGCGCGCACACATTACCGATGCACGAAGGGCCAGGACATTCATCGTCCTGGCCCTTCGTGCGAGGCTCGCGGCGTGCGATTACGCAGCAGCGACGGGCTTCGCGAGGCGGCTTTTGCGACGGGCCGCCGCGTTCTTGTGAATGAGCCCTTTGCGCGCGGCGCGATCGAGCAACTGAACGGCGAGCGTCTTCACTTCGGGCGTCGCATCTGTGGCGCCTGCATTCTTGAGCGCCGTCCGAAGCGCGGAGCGCTGGGACCGGTTACGAATGGCGGCGGCGCGGGACTTCCGCATGTTCTTTTTCGCGGAGGCGATATTCGGCAACGAAATTCTCCAGATGCGTATGAAACGTGGGCTCGATTGGAACCCGAAAAGTAAGGACTCGCGAGCTCTTATGTCAAGGCGCCACACAACTTTGACACGCGTGGACGCCCCCGCTACCTTACGCGCCGACGCCCCCTCCGCCCGCCCACTCCGGACCCCTCGCGTCGCATTGGATCACAGCACACTGACGAACATCCTGCTCACCATCCCGGTGCTCCTCTTCGCGCTCGTCGCGCACGAGTGGGCCCACGCGTTCGCTGCGCTCAAGCAGGGGGACCCCACGGCGTATGAGCTCGGTCGGCTGACCTTCAATCCCATCAAGCACATCGATCCATTCATGACGATCATTCTTCCGATCGTCATGCTCGCGGGATCGCACGGCACCATCGCCCTCGGCGGCGCGAAACCGTGTCCCATCAACCCTTCGAATTTTCGGAACTACCGGCGCGGTGATATCATCGTCTCGCTCGCAGGTGTGACGATGAATCTGCTTCTTGCCGTTCTGTCAGCGGCGCTCTTCATGGTCGTCGGTGTCATCGGGCGCGCGATCCCCGGCGGAACTCCGGTGTTTGCGATCCTGCAGCAGATGCTCCAGATCAGCGTGCTGTATAATTCGCTCCTCCTGTTCTTCAATCTCCTGCCGATTCCGCCGCTCGATGGCTCGCACGTGCTCGCGCAATTTCTTCCTGCCTCGATCGCGGTGCCCTACAAGCGAGTGAGCCGCTTCGGGATTCTGATTCTGGTCGGATTGCTGTATTTCGGGGGCGATGCGTTGAACGTCCTGCTCTCTCCGGTCACGCTCATGGCGCATGCGCTGATGCGCCCCGTGCTTCCCTTCGCGCTGGAGCTCACATGACCACAATGCTCGCGCCGCTCGACTCCGGTGCCGCGCCCTTCGTGGTGGAGCTCGAGCACTTCTCCGGCCCGCTCGACCTGCTGCTCACGCTCATCCGCGAAGAGCAGGTGGAGATCGCGGACATTCCGATCGCGCGCATCTGCGAGCAGTTCCTGCTCCGCATCGATACGCTCGGACTTGGCGAGGCCGCCGAATATCTCGAGATGGCCGCCGGATTGCTGCGCATCAAGGTGCAGATGCTGCTGCCGCGCCGCGGCGACGACGAGGAGTGGGACGATCCGCGCGCGGAGCTGGTACGCCGGCTGCTCGAGTATCAACAGATGCGCGAAGTGGTCGACATCCTGCAGCATCGCGGAGAGGATCGCCGCGACCGGTTCGCCCGCGGCTATCTGCCTCTCCCGCCCGTGGCGCCGCTCGCGCCGCTCGCGTTGTCGCTTCCCGAGCTGCTCGCCGCCGTCGATCGCGTGCTCCGCATCTCGCGGGAGCCGCTCATGCACGATGTGATCTCGCGCGCGCTCGACGTCGACAGTGCGATCGATACGATTCTCTCGGTACTCGCTCACCGCGGTCACGCCTGGTGGCGAGATGTGGTCGCCGACGATGCGGCGCCGTGGCAGATCCTTTCGGCGTTGCTCGCCCTGCTCGAGCTTGCCCGCCGCAGCGAGCTCCGACTCGTGCAGCAGCGCCCTTTTGCGAATGTGGAGATTCTGCGTGACGCCGCTAGCGAAGCTGCTTGAGGCCGCGCTCTTCGCGAGCGGGCGCCCACTCCCCGCGAGCGAGCTCGCCGCCCTCGACCCGACCGCGTCGGCCGATGAGCTGGCGGGCGCGCTCGACGAGATGCGCGATCGCTACGACATCGAGGGCCACGGTATCGAGCTCGTGGAGCTCGGCGGCGGATGGCAGATCCTGACCCGCCCGGAGTACACGGAAACGATCGAGCGCGCGCAGCTCGCGACGCGCCCCGCGCGGCTCTCCGCCGCGGCTCTCGAGACGCTCGCGATCATCGCGTACCGCCAGCCGATCGGCCGCGCCGAGATCGAGGAGATTCGCGGCGTCGCGGTGGGCGGAATGTTGCGCACCCTCCTCGAGCGCGGGCTCATCGACGTGCTCGGTCGCGCCGAAGGTCTCGGTCGACCGTTGCTCTATGGCACGACACCCGTGTTCCTCGAACAGTTCGCTCTTCGTCACCTCGGAGAGCTCCCGCGCGCCGACGAGCTCGCGGTGGCGCTGCGCGCGCAGCCACGCGCGCTGTGAGATTGCGCACGTGAGCGCCGACGCGACGATGCGCATCCAGCGCGCGCTCGCCCGCGCCGGCGTCGCGTCGCGGCGCAAGTCCGAGGACCTCGTGTCCGCCGGACGGGTGACGGTAAATGGCGCGCTCGCGCAGCTCGGCCAGGTCGTCGATCCGAATCGCGACAAGATCGCGGTCGACGGCACGGTGGTGAAGCCGCCGCGCATCGAGCAGTGGCTCGTGCTCAACAAGCCGCCCGGCGTGCTCACGACGCGTTCGGACCCGGAGGGGCGTGAAACCGTCTTCGATCTGCTTCCGAAGATTCCCGGACTCACGTACGTCGGCCGCCTCGACTATCTCACCGAGGGTGTGCTGCTGTTCACGACGGACGGCATTGGCGCGAACGCGCTCACGCATCCGAGCGGTGAGATCGAGCGCACCTACATCGCCACGGTG
>DATHJR010000419.1:0-2837 GCA_035286525.1 Gemmatimonadaceae bacterium
TACTGTTGCGGCCCGAACAACCGTGGCGTCGCGATCTCGGGTGGCACGGTGTACATGGGCACGCTCGATGCGCGACTCGTGGCGCTCGATTCGAAAACGGGCGCGGTGAAATGGGATGTGGAAGTAGCGGATCCCGAAGCGGGCTACAGCTTGACGATCACGCCGCTCATCGTCGACAACGAAGTGATTGTCGGAAGCTCCGGCGCCGAATACGGAATTCGCGGCTTCGTGCGCGCGTTCAACAAGGACGACGGCAAGCCGATGTGGACGTTCTACACATTGCCGGACAAGGGATGGGAGGGGAACTTCTCCGAGAAGACGGGTGAGGGTGAAGACCTCAAGCGCAATATCACCGCGGAGAAGGCGGCGATGGCGCAGTACGGCGACGCGTGGAAGCGTGGCGGCGGATCGGTATGGATGACGCCTGCCTACGACGCGGTCTCACACAACATCTTCTTCGCGGTCGGCAATCCGTCGCCCGATCTCGACGGCACGGTGCGCCCGGGTGACAACCTGTACACGGAATCGATCGTCGCGATCGATGCTCGCACGGGCGAGTACAAGTGGCACTACCAGCAGGTTCCCCATGATGTGTGGGACTTCGATGCCACGAGCCCGCCGGTCATCGTCAAGCTGAAGAACGGCAAGACGGCGGTAGCGGAGGCCGGCAAGACGGCATTCGTCTACGTGCTGGATGCGGAGACAGGCAAGCTGATTCGGAAGTCGGAGGAGTTCAACAAGCACGAGAACTACTTTGTGCAGCCGACGGCCGATGGTGTGCGCATGCTGCCTGGTGCGAATGGTGGATCGGAATGGTCACCTCCGGCGGTGAATCCGACGCTCGGCTACATGTACGTGCTCGGACTCGAGCAGCCGATGAACTACATCACCCACTCGGCGCCGCTCGAGAAGGGCAAGCTCTGGCTCGGCTCGGCGTTCAAGGCTGTTCCGGGCGAGAAGCAGTGGGGCACATTTACGGCGATCGACCTGAACACCGGCAAGCGCGCGTGGCAGGTCAAGACGGATCAACCGATGATTGGTGGTGCGCTGGCGACGGCGGGGAATCTCGTCTTCACGGGCGAGGGGAACGGCCACTTCAACGCCTACGATGCGCGCACTGGCAAGACGCTGTGGACGTTCCAGGGCGGCGCCGGATGTAATGCACCACCGGTGAGCTACTCGGTTGATGGCAAGCAGTACATCGCCGTTGCGTGCGGCGGCAACTATCAGCTGGGATATCCGCTCGGCGATGCGGTGATGGTGTTTGCGCTTCCCGGCGGTGCGCCGGCGACGAAGAAGGGGCAATAGTCGCGATATGCCGGACGAGCTGCTGGCTCGTCCGGCGTGTCTTGCGTGGAGGATATGGTGGGTAGTCACGGACGACTGTGGGCGTTAGGAACATTGGGGCTCGGGCTTTTGTTGGGGAGTGGGGTGGCGCGAGCAACGCGGGATCAGAGTCCGGCGCAGCTCGCGGGACGTGACTGGCAGGGGTTCGGCCCGAAGGAGAAGGACGCGTACGTCGCGGGCTTCATCGCAGGCGCGGCGACGGCGCGCGGCAACACGGCGGAGGCGAGTATGGATACGACGCCGAGCAAGACGATCGATGCGATGCGCACATCAAAGCTCCTTCCATTTCCGTATTCCGTGTCTGTTTACGCTTCTCAAATCGACGACTACTACTGGTGGGAAAACCATTTAAATGTGCCAATCGTCGATGTAATGGCCAGAACTAATGCCCAGCTACGGTCGCACTGATTCGCACCGCAGGCTGAGCACTCCCGTTCACGCGGAGGTGGCATCAGAAACTCGGATGATGAAAACACGTATGATGGTGTTGTCTCGATCTCTTCGAGATCAAAGGATTCGTTGGCGCTCGAGCTCTTTCGCGGTCCTTGTCTCTCGTTTTTCACTAGCATTGGAGAAGCAAGCATGAAAAGAATTGCAATCGTCACATGTGCTCTTGCGATGGCGGCGGGGACTGCCAATGCGCAGGGGCTCACCATGCAGATGAGCAATGGCTGGGCGTTTTCATTTTCGGGTAACGTGAATGCGTTCCTCGTCTACACGGATCCGAAGTGCAGCAATTCGGCTGCAAGCTGCGGCTTTGCCGGCTCGCTCGTGCCGGTATCCGATGAGGAGAAGATCTCGCGCATTCGCACAGGTCTGCTTCCGGCCTTCGCGACGTTCGAAGCGAAGGGCAAGGAAGGCGGCGTCGATCTCGGCGTACACTTTGGATTCGCGCCGCAGATCAACAATGCCGGTGGTGTGCACGATCAGTTCGGCGCACAGATCGACATGCGTCAGGTGTACCTGACGGCTGGTGGCACCTGGGGACAGATCCTCGCCGGTCGTGAGATCGGGCTGTATCAGCGCAACAACATCCTGAACGACATGACGCTGTTCGGCGTCGGCGCCACGGGTGGCGGGCATTCCCCCGGCGGTGGCGGGACCACACTTGGTCGCATCGGTTTCGGTTACGTCTATCCGAACTTCGTCGCACAGATGACGTACAGCAGCCCGTCGACCAGCCCCGCGCAGATCTCGATCGGTCTGTTCGATCCGAGCACGATCGGTGTCTACGACGTCGTCAAGATTCCGCGCGTCGAGACCGAGCTGACGTGGACCGGCCACTTCGGCGCGACCACGGCCGAAGCTCCGAAGGGCGCTGACAAGATCATGGTGTTCGTCAGCGGTGAATGGCAGCACGTACAGACCGTGACGGATGAATTCGGCGATGGCACGCAGGACTCCAAGGACTCGTACGGTGGCGCTGGCGGCATTCGCGCTGACTTCAGCGGCCTTTCGCTCGTCGGGTCCGGCTTCTACGGAAAGGGCAT
>DATHJR010000420.1:0-5852 GCA_035286525.1 Gemmatimonadaceae bacterium
GCCAGCACGGCGATGAGAACGACCATGATTCCAAGAATCGCGACAAGCGCCGTCGTGCCGGCAACTGGCCCGATCTCGTCGCGCGCCATCGTGCCCAGCGACCGGCCGTTGCGGCGGACGGAGGCGAGAAGAATGACTAGATCCTGCACGGCGCCACCGAGCACGACGCCGGCGACGATCCAGATCGCGCCGGGAAGAAATCCGAACTGCGCGGCGAGGGTCGGTCCGACAAGCGGGCCAGGTCCCGCGATCGCGGCGAAGTGATGGCCGAAGACGATCCATCGATTCGTCGGCAGATAGTCTCGACCGTCCTCCATTCGCACCGCTGGCGTCGGGCGTCGATCGTCGACCGCGAAGATCTTCGTGGTGATGAAGCGGCCGTAGAAGCGATAGGCGACCGCGTAACTACAGAGCGCGGCCGCGAGCAGCCATCCAGCGCTGATGCTCTCCCCGCGGAAGAGCGCGAGGCGCGCGAGGGCACCGGCGCCGAGGAGCGAGACGGCGATCCAGCAGAGAGTCGTGAGAAGGCGACGCATCGGGGGCGAATATGTACGTGCGGAATCGCGCGGGGCCAGATGCCCGGCGCGACCTGCTCGCGTGCCGGGAAGCTACGGATACGCGTCTCTAATCGGTATCACTCTCCGCGCGCTTCTTATAGCTTTCTCGCTTCAAGGATGATTTCTGTGAAGATTCCCGCCATTCTCGGCGTCGCCCTCCTCGCGTCGTCCACGCTCACCACTCTTCCGGCGCGCGCGGACGCGCAGGATGCCTCCAAGCCCGCCAAGGCGGCCAAACCAGCGCACCAGCACGTGCTGGCGGCATTCTCGACACGCCGTCTCATGATCCTGCCCACCCACTATCTGCGCATGGGCGACTCGCTCAACTGGGCGGATCAGATCTCCGACCAGACGGCCTATCTGTCGGGGCTGGACGATGAGATTTCGTTCGCCTTCAGCGATCGCGGAGTGAAGAAGGTTTGGGTTTTTCCGACGGCGATCGAGGAGATGGCGAAGCGCAACGAGCCGTACGCGCCCGACCCGCACGGGATGGCAGCGCAGTGGCTCCGCTATCCGGGGCCGAAGCGACTGCCGGACCAGGTACCCGATCCCATCGCGTCGCAGCTGCGCACGCTCGTGGCGCTGCAGGACGGCGGGCAACTCGTGCTGCTTCCGGTGGAGCTTCGCTTCGAGCCCGTTCCCGGCGGAAAGGAGTGCGCAGTGCTCCGCTTCGTGATTTTCGATGCGGTGCGTGCCAAGATCATCTACATGGCGGACATTGCGAGCGATCCGCAGGCCTCGTTCGGCCCCGCGCTCGCGGCAAGCCTCGCCGGCCATCTCGCAGACCAACTCGGACCCCCGAATCAATGAGTGATGCAATTCCCGTCACGCTGATCCCCGGCGACGGGATCGGTCCTGAAATCGTTGGCGCGACGGTCAAGATCGTTGGGGCGGCAGGCGCGAAGATCGAGTGGGATCGTCAGCTCGCCGGGATGGCGGCGCTCAACGCCGTCGGCGATCCGATGCCCGTGGCGACGCTCGAGTCGATCGCGCGCACCGGTGTGGCGCTCAAGGGTCCCCTCGAGACGCAGCTCGGCAGTGGCTACCGCAGCGTGAATGTCGCGCTGCGCATGCGCTTCGATCTCTTCGCCAACGTGCGACCCGCCCGCACCCTGATGCCGAACGGACGCTACACAGGCGTCGACATCATTCTCGTGCGCGAGAACACCGAGGGGCTCTACAGCGGCGTCGAGCACTACGTGAAGATCGGCAACGACGATCACGCCGCGGCCGAGTCGGTCGCGATCATTACCCGCGCCGGGGCCGAGCGGGTGATTCGATTCGCGTTCGAGCACGCGGTAACGCGCGGCCGGAAAAAGCTGACGCTCGTGCACAAGGCGAACATTCTCAAGCTCTCGCAGGGGCTTTTCCTGGAGAGCGGACGCAAGATCGCCAAGGAGTACGACGGGAGGATCATCTTCGAGGAGCGCATCATCGATGCGATGGCGATGCACCTCGTGCTCACCCCGGAGCGCTACGATGTGATCGTGACGACGAACATGTTCGGCGACATACTGTCCGATGAGATTTCGGGGCTCGTTGGCGGCCTGGGGCTCGCGCCCGGAGCGAATATCGGCGAGAAGGCCGCGATCTTCGAGGCCGTGCATGGAACCGCCCCTGACATCGCTGGAAGAGGGATCGCAAATCCCGGAGCGTTGGTCCTGGCGGCATGCCTGATGCTCGATCACGTCGGAAATGCGCCCACCGCGGATCGAATTCGAAAGGCAATGAACGAAGTCCTTCACTCCGGCAAGTCGCTCACCTCCGACCTCGGCGGCAACGCGACGACGACCGGCTTTGCAGACGCCATCATCGCGAGACTGGATTGACGAGAGTTTTGCACGTATCAGATCTGCATTTCGGTCCTCCCGCAGTACCCGAGCAACTCGATGCGATTGCGGAGATCATCAGCGGCCGGCGCTACGATGTCGTCGCCGTCTCCGGCGATCTCTCGCAGCGGGCACGGCCGGGCGAGTTCCAGGCGGCTCGACAGTTCCTGCGCGATACCGCCAAGTCGAGCCGGACGATCGTGGTGCCGGGCAACCACGACGTGAAGTGGTGGCGCGCGCCGCTCGGCGTCGGCTCGCGCGCGTCGGCCATCGCGAATTACGCGCGTTACATCTCCAGCGACTTCGAGCCGGTGCTCACGGTTCCCGGAGTGACGTTCGTGGGAGTGAATACCGCGCAGGGCGTCGTGCCGGGTACGCTCACCTGGAGTCCGCGCGACGTCGGCGTCGTCGGAAACCTGAGTTCCGCGCAGATCCTCGAGGCACGCGTGAAGTTCGACGATGCGCCCAAGGGCAATCGGCGCGTGATGGTCATGCACCACAATCCGCTCCGGGGCGAGCTCTCGAATCGGTTCGGCCTCGCGCATCCGACTCGCGCCGCGAAGGCCTTCGTCGATCTCCAGATCGACCTCGTGCTCTGCGGCCACGATCACCAGGAAGCGG
This sequence comes from Gemmatimonadaceae bacterium, assembly GCA_035286525.1. GTDB lineage: Bacteria > Gemmatimonadota > Gemmatimonadetes > Gemmatimonadales > Gemmatimonadaceae > FEN-1250. The sequence continues at coordinate 3,008 of DATHJR010000420.1, forward strand.
TGCACCACGTCGAGAACACCGCGTACGGCACGGTCGTGTGCACCGCGGGTACCGTCTCGAATCGCACGCGCGGTCAGCGTCCATCGGCGATGAACGTCATCACGATCACGCCAGAAAGCATTGAAGTGGAGCCACAGATCTGGTCCGAGAGCGCGCAGAACTTCCTCGCCGGACCTACGAGACGGTTCGGCAAATGACGAGCTTCGTGGCCGCCCGCGTCAATCAGCTCCTGCAGCTGTTTCTCGAATTCGATGCACCGCCGCGCAACGCCGAGCAGCTGCTGCATCGGCTGCGCGTGTACGGCCTGAAGGGAATCACCAAGCTGCGGCTGACGTCGAACCGCGCGGTCATGGTGAGCTTCAGCCGCTCCGAGCTTCGCGTCAACAAGGGCTACATCGATGCGCCGGAAGACGTGCTGCGCGCCATCGTCCAGTTCGTACAGGGGCGAACGCGCGCCGACCGGCATGCCGCGCAGAAGGTGATCCTCACGCACCCGGTCGCCGCTGCGCACCGCGCGCCAGTGAGGCGGCCGGGGCGCTCGGATCCGCAGGACCCCGCGACGCTGCGCGAGCTCGCGCATTGGCATCGGGAGTACAACCTGAGGCACTTCGGCGGCACGCTGAACGAGATCCCGATCAAGCTGTCCGGGCGGATGCGCTCGCGGCTGGGACAGTACACAACCGCCACACCATACGGAGAGCCGGCGGAGATCACGATCAGCCGACGGCACATCCGCAAGCACGGATGGGCCGAGGGGCTGCACACGCTGCTGCACGAGATGGTGCATCAGTGGCAGGCGGAAACCGGACTGCCGATCGATCACGGGCCGACGTTTCGCGCGAAATCGGCGGAGGTAGGGATCGCGGCGCAGGCGCGACGCGAGCTTCGCGCTCCGGCGCCGGCGGCAGTCATCGTGGCGCAGCAGGAGCTCGGACTGCGAGCGGCCAGGCGGAGCTGACGCAAGGGGCGTAATGGCACTTTGATGGCGCTCTCCTAACGCCTAGCTTTACTGCATGCAAGATTTCTTCGACATCGACAGCGCCCTCTCCGAAGAGGAGCGCGCTGTTCGCGCGAGCGTCCGCCAGTTCGTGGATGAGCGCATTCTACCGATCATTGGCAACTGCTACGTAGAAGGGCGCTTCCCGAAGGAGATCGTTCCGGGGCTCGCCGAGCTCGGCGTGTTCGGCGCCAATCTGCCCGAAGAATACGGCTGCGCGGGGCTGAACAATGTCGCCTACGGCCTGATCATGCAGGAGCTCGAGCGCGGCGACTCCGGGATCAGGTCGTTCGCGTCGGTGCAGGGCGCGCTCGTGATGTATCCCATCTTCGCGTTCGGCAGCGACGAACAGAAGAAGCACTATCTGCCGAAGATGGCCGCGGGCGAGATCATCGGATGCTTCGGGCTCACCGAGCCTGACTTCGGATCGAATCCGTCCGGAATGATCTCGATGGCTGTAGAGCAGCCGGATGGATCGTGGATTCTGAACGGCGCGAAGATGTGGATCACGAACGGCTCGCAGGCAAAGGTCGCGGTGGTGTGGGCAAAGACGAACGGTGACAAGAGCGACAAGTCGATTCGCGGCTTCATCGTGCCCACCGATACAGCGGGATTCACGGCCAAGGATCAGAAGGGGAAGCTGTCGCTTCGCGCCTCCGACACGAGTGAGCTGGTGTTCCAGGATGTGCGCCTTCCCAAGGACGCGATTCTTCCGAAGAGTGGCGGCATCAAGAGCCCGCTCATGTGCCTCACGCAGGCGCGGTATGGCATTTCCTGGGGAGTGATCGGCGCGGCGATGGCGTGCTACGAGGAGGCACTCGCGTATTCCACGAGCCGCGTGATGTTCGACAAGGTGATCGGCGGATTTCAGCTGCAACAGCAGCGGCTCGCGACCATGCTCACCGAGATCGTGAAGGCACAGCTCGTTTCGCTCCACCTCGGGCGCCTCAAGGATTCGGGGAAGCTCACGCCGCAGCAGGTCTCGCTCGCGAAGCGGAACAACTGCGACATCGCCACCGATGTCGCACGCGAGGCTCGGCGACTGCTCGGCGCGAACGGCATTCTGGCCGAGTACGGCGCGATGCGACACATGGCGAACCTCGAAAGCGTCTACACGTACGAGGGGACGCACGACATTCACACGTTGATTCTCGGTCAGGCAGTGACCGGGTTGAGCGCGTTCAACTAACCCGGTGGGCGTGTGAAAATCGCGGTGTGCATCAAGCGCGTTCCCGACATGGAGACGCGATTCAAGATCGCCGCGAGCGGAACGGCGGTGGATGAGGCGGGACTCAAGTACGACATGAGCGACTTCGACGGCTACGCTGTCGAGACCGCGCTCCAGGTCAACGAGAAGGAAGGGAAGGGCGAGACCGTCGTGATCTCGCTCGGACCCGATGTGGTGCAGGAGCAGCTGCGAAAGGCGCTGAGCATGGGCGCGGACCGCGCGGTGCAGCTGAAGGCCGATCGCGTTCCCGCGGATGGATTGTCCATCGCGCGCGCGCTGTCGGCCGAGCTCAAGGATGGCGGCTACGATCTCATCCTCTTTGGGCGGCAGGCGGTCGACTCCGCCAACGCGACCGTGGGCCCGATGGCCGCGGAGCTGCTCGGCCTTCCCTGCGCGACGGCCGTGTCGAAGCTCGATATCGCGAACGGCAAAGGCAAAGCGCGGCGCGAGCTCGAGGGTGCAGCGGAGATCGTCGAGTTCCCGCTCCCAGCCGTCGTCACCATCGATGAGGGGATGCCGCGCGCGCGGTACCCATCGCTCAAGGGCATTATGGCTGCGAAGAAGAAGCCCCTCGAGGTGAAGCCCGCGCAGCTGGGCGCGGAGAGCGTCAAGCTCACGAA
>DATHJR010000421.1:0-5064 GCA_035286525.1 Gemmatimonadaceae bacterium
CGTCGGGCATCGGCACGTTTCCTGTGCGTGTGACGGCGGGGGACTCGAACGACTCGTAGACCGTGAAGCCGAAGACGAACGGATAGCCCGCCGCCACGCACCCGCGCATCTGCGCGACGTCCTGCTCCACTCGCATGTACGTCATGCCGAGATGCTTCTTCGCCTCGGCGTAGCACTCCGCGGATGGCTTCGTTGCGAAGCGCGAGAGCACGTACGGCCACAGCGGCTCCGCGCACACGCCCTGTTTCGCCAGCGTCTTCATCCCATCGCGCAGCTGGGCGCCGCTATCCTCGTTCACCGTGCGCTCGATGACGCGCTCGTTGTAGTAGATGAAGAGCCGCGACGGCACGAAGTCGGGCTCCCCCTGCTTGAGCAGATCGAACTCGAACGCGCCGCCGATCGCGTTCGCGGTGCACGAGCCCAGCTCTCCCTGGTCGTACACGGCGGGCATCTGCGGGCGCAGGTCGACCGCCGACGGGAGCGCCGCCGCCGTGCGGCGCGGCACGCGATACGAGAAGTCGCGCTGGTCCGGAAGATCCGGAGTCCACCCGTAGCGCTTTACGATGCGTTTGCGTGGGATCGCCATCTACGTCTCCGAAGGCGTGAACGCCTAACGTGCGGCCTTCACCGCGGCCGCGCCAGATCTTCGAGCGCCGCGCGTACCACCGGCCCGAGCCGCGCCGGATCGTCCACGACGCGCTCATCGCTCAGCACGCGCGCGGCGTGCACCGCGTCGCGCGTCATGTCGTTCGTGATCGCCACGCAGCTCATTCCCGCGGCGAGCGCCGCGCGCACGCCCGGCACCGAATCCTCGAGCACGAAGCAGTCGCCCGGCTGCGCCCCCAGCTTCGATGCAATCAGGAGATAGATCTCCGGCGATGGCTTCGCCTCGCGCACATCCTCGCGGGTGACGAGCACGTCCACGTCGCTCGTGAGTCCGAGACGCTCGAGCACGAGCACCGCGTGCTTCCTGTGCGACATCGTCGCGATGCCCACCGGATAGCCGTCGCGCCTCACCTCGCGCAGCAGCGACGTGGACCACGGATACTCCTGCTCGCGGATCAGCCGCTCGTCCGCGATCATCGCCTCGTAGATCGCGAGCCGAAGCCCCATGTACGCATCGAGCGGCGACGACGCGCCGAGCTCCGCCATGCGCCGCCTCGCGGGCTCCTCGAGACCGAAACGCGCGAGCAGCGCCGCCGCCACCTCCTCGCGCGCGTGGCCCACCATGTCATCGTAGGCGACGATGATGTCCTGCGCTCTCACCGTTTCGGGGCTCAGCTCCACCGCCGCCAGCGCGTACGACCGCGCCTTGAGCACCTCCGTCTGCACGAGCGTTCCATCGAGATCGAAAATTGCGGCGATCGTGCGCTCGGTCATGCAACGAAGTTGACGCTGGGCGATGCGAAACGCGACCGGTAGAACATCTACCGGTCGCGCGTCATCGTTCAGTCGTTCGAGCAGCTGGACAGCCTAGTACCGCCAGCTACTCGTATCTCCCCGGGCCGTCTTCAGAAAGTGCGCCGTCATCAACTTGATGAAGCGCGAATTGTACGTGAGCCGCGAGACCATGTTCGCGTTCGCGTGGTCGCCGCTCCAGCAGTGCTCGTCGCGGGCGCCATAGTCGACCTGCGCCTCCGCAGGCGGATTCTTCGTTCCCTTCAAAAAGTCGTCGGCGTAATAGACCGCGTCATTCAGAAAGAAGTTGTCCGAGCGACCCACGTTCAGCGTGATCTTGCCGCGCAGCTTCGGGCCGAGCGTCGCCCAGTCGCGCCGCATGATGTGCACGAGATCGTAGTTGTCGCGCCAGTACGACGCGACCGCCGAGTCGATCACGCCCGTGCGCTTGTCGAAGATCCGCTTGGGATAGCCATCCGCGCCCGCCGGCGAGAACACCGCCTCCCAGATGTCCCACTGCCCGCCTGACCGCGACCTCGATCCGAGAACGGCCTCCTTCTGGTTCGACTGCTCCATCGTCGCGCGCGTACGGCCGAAGTAGTCGCGCTCAGCCGGACGCGGCGTCGTGCGCCAAGGCCCCGTGCTGTAGAACGCATTACCGTCGTGATAGATGTCAACCGTGGTGTAGGCGTGAAAGTCGATCGGGTCCGGGCAGTTCGCGTACGCGCCGTTGTACTCATCGGGATACTTCACCTGCGCACCGAGCGCCTCCCATCCGCCGGTCGAGCCGCCGTAGAGCGCCCGCGCCCACGCACCAAGCCCGCGATAATGCGATTCGACGTACGGAATGAGCTCGTACGTGATCGCATCGCCATACGGGCCGTTGTTCTCCGAGTTCACCGCGTACGAATCGTCGTAGTACGGCGTCGGATGCTGGATCGTGAGCTGCAGCACGCGCGGAAAGCCCGGCCCCGTCCACTCCTTGTAGAGCTCGTAGGCCTTCTCCTGTTGGAGCCGCTCGTATCCGAACTTCGTGCACAGACCGAGCTCGTGCCCGTTCGGGCAGTGCACCGTGAGGCTGTCGATGTTGTAGGGCGGAAGTTTCGGGTCCGGCGGCGTCTCGCGAAAATCGTCGACGTCCTGCTGAAAGTGCCCGTGATAGATCGCGAGCGGATAGTGCGCGTCCGGATGCGTGTCGAAGCCCTCCGGCAAGATCAGAATCGCGCCGAGATACACCGGGCGCCCCCAGAACTTCGTCAGACGGTCGCTCCGCACCTTGAAGTGCTTCACGTACTTGGTGTCGGCTGGCTCGTGGATCGGCGCGATGGTCTGGTCGAGCACGATGTGGATCGGTGTCGCGCTCGCCGGATCGATGCGCATCTTCACGGGCTTGCTGAACAGATTTCCCGGCGCGTCCGGCCACTGCTGTCCCTCGCCGCGATCGCCGGCGGGGAGCTTCACGGTCTTCCCATCCCCGCGGTGGAAGGTCTCGTACACGTGCAGCAGCCCCTGCACCCAATAGTCGCCAGCCTTGATCCCCGCGAGTGAGCTCGTCGGATATCCGAGCGTCGTGTCGCTCACGATCGCCTCGGTGGTCGGGGCGAGTCCGTCGACGTCGACGCCGAACACCTGCTGCGTCGTCACCGCATCGGAGATCTGCTGGCGCGGCTCCTTCGAGCTATCGATCGAGATGAGGAGGAGGATCCGGCCATCGAGAGGCTTGGAGCTCTGCGAAGCCGCAAACGAGATTCCAACCCGCAATGGCGCCGCACCGCGCGACTCCGCCGGCGCTGGCGCCGCGCGCGTGCAGGACAGGATCGCGCTGGCAAACGCGAAGAAGCTCGCGATGCGAGCCGGGGAGGCCCATCGTGGCAATGAGTGCACGCATGTCTCCGAGCTGAGGTGCGGAGCGTCCGATCGTATTCAGCCAAGATCGGAACGAGCCGAACCCACCGCAAGGAAGACAGTCGCGAGAGGCGTTGACGAACTAACGGACCAGAGCCGCCCTCTGTCGCCCCACCAACGGTGCGTACGCGTTGCGGAGCGCGGTCTCGATTTCCGCCGGGTCGATCGGCTTGTCGAAGAAGAAGCCCTGGCCGAGCTCGCACCCGAGATCTTGGAGCCCGTTCAGCTGCTGCTTCAGCTCGATCCCCTCGGCGATCGTCTGCAGCTGCAGCGTCTCGCCCAGCGCGATGACTGCGCGCGCGAGCGCGGACTCCGTATCGCCGCGGCCAACATCGTCGACGAACGACTTGTCGATCTTCAGAATGTCGATCGGGAAGCGCTGCAGGTATCCGAGCGACGAGTAGCCGGTTCCAAAGTCGTCGATCGCGAGACGGACGCCGAGTGACTTGAGCGCGTGCAAGCGCTCGAGGATCGTTTCGCTCTGCTGCATGAGCACACTCTCGGTGATCTCCAGCACGAGCTGCCGCGGATCGAGCCCGCTGTCGGAGAGCGCGCGTCGCACATCCTCGACCACGTGCTCGCCCTGCAGCTGATGCCCCGAGATGTTGATCGTCAGCGTGAGCGGGTGCCCTGCGGGGCGCAGCGACTCCCACCCGACGGCCTGGCGGCACGCCTCGCGCACCACCCATCGTCCGAGCGGAACGATCAGCCCCGTCTCCTCGGCCAGCGGAATGAACTGCAGCGGCGACATCATCCCGCGCGTCGGGTGGTTCCAGCGCACGAGCGCTTCCACACCGGCGATCTCGCCCGTGTGCAGCAGCACGATCGGCTGGTAGCGCAGCGTGAACTCCTCGCGCTCGATCGCATGGCGCAGATCGGACTCGAGCTCGAGCCGCTCCAGCGCCTCGGTGTGCATGCGCGCCTCGTAGCGGCGATACTGTCCCTTGCCGCTCTGCTTCGCGACGTACATCGCCATGTCGGCGTTGCGCAGCAGGTCCGACGCAGTGTGGTCCGCCTCCGCGCTGGCGATACCGATGCTCGCCGAGGCGAACACCTCTTTCCCCTCGAGGTGGAACGGGTGACGCATCGATTCGAGCACGCGCTCGACGACCGTCATGGCGGCTTCGTCGTCCGCCGCATCCTCGATGAGGATCGCGAACTCGTCGCCGCCAAAGCGCGCGATTGTGTCCGCCGTTCGCACCGCGTGCTGCATCCGCTCTGCGGTGTGGATCAGGAGCGTGTCGCCCTGCGCGTGGCCAAGCGAGTCGTTCACTGCCTTGAAGTTGTCGAGATCGAGGAAGATCACGACGATGGTGCGAGAGTGCCGGCGCGCCAGCGCGAGCGCGTGCGTCACGCGGTCGAGGAACAGCGCGCGATTGGCGATGCCCGTGAGCGTGTCGTGGAACGCCTGATGCGTCAGCTCGGCTTGCAGTGCCTTGCGCTCGCTGATGTCGCGCGTGTTCAGCACGATGCCGCGCACCGTCGGCTCGTCGAGCAGATTCGTGCCGATCACCTCGACGTCGCGCCAGCCGCCATCACGGTGCCGCATCCGCCATTCCGCGGGAGTTGTGACCGCGCCACGGGGCAAGACCGACATGAAGAAGCTGAGCGTGCGCGAGACATCGTCCGGGTGCACCAGATCGGCGAGCCGCTTCCCTTCGAGCTCCTCCGGGAGGTGGCCGAAGATCGCGGCGATCGTGGGACTCACGTACCGCACGACGGTGTCGGGATCGATGATCGTGATCACGTCGGATGAATGCC
>DATHJR010000422.1:0-3513 GCA_035286525.1 Gemmatimonadaceae bacterium
TCGCTCTCCACGGCCAGTCGCACCGCGCGGGCCTCGGGGCTCACGAGATAGGTGAGCGCGTAGGCGGCGCGGTCATCGAGCTTGGGCTCGCGAAAGACGCTGTACAGGTCGATGCGCCCCATCGAGTCAGAAGACTCGGCGCGCCATCGCATCGCGCGGGTTTCGGGCACGAGATCGCCGGCGATGGCGAAGAGCGCGGCGGGATCGCCGATGTTGGACCCATCGAGTCGCATCACCCCAGTATCGAGCGGGAAGGGGCCGGCGAGGAGCCAGGTGGTGATGCGCGCGTCGCACGAAGCGGCGGCGACTTCCGGCACGGAGCGATGACAACACGTGAGAGTCGCCGCGAGCGCGAGCATCGCCACGCGCGCGACTCTATGCATCGGTGGTGCGGAACCCGTCCCTCTGCGGCGAGACACCGCTCACGGTTTCGCGGTGGTGCCCGTGAAGTGCGCGAGCTCGTTTTCCATGAGCATGTACGTATAGTCGTTGTCGCCATTGCCGTGGCATGGCAGGGCGGCGCCCGGTGCATTGGGCTTCACGCTTGGGGAAGTTCCCGACTTCGGATTCCCATCGCGCTTGATCCAGAATTTCACGGTATGGGCCCCCGCTACCGATCTCGGCGCGTCGAAATTCGCCCCCACGCACGTGCCCTCCTGGAATTGCGTGAGTGCGGTGTCGATCGCGATCTCTCCGTGGGCGTCCGACAGATAGCTGGCGACGGAGTAGATTGCCTCGTCCGCCTGTATCTCCAGCAGATAGCGGTGCAGCGGCTGCAGGCCGAGCGCCCGCAGAGTGAATTGCAGTGTCGGTCCGGAGTGTGCATACCACACGACGCCCGTTGCACCGCCGGCCGCACGCGGCACAGCCCGGAACGACGCATCTTTTTGCGACAGCGTCACCCTGGACATCCCCGTCCCCTCAGCACGCACCGACTCCGACGAGCCGTATGACGAGCGCACGAAGATGAACCAGAAGAGCGCGCCGGCCAGCGCCACGATACGCACGGGATCGAACCGTGGCGTCGTGGGTGGAAACGATTGGTTGCCGCTACTCGGGCTGATGGGTGTCGCCATAGTAATCAGGCTGCTCGGCTTGTCTGCCGCGAATCTCTGGCTCGACGAGGCGAACTCGTGGCAGGTCGCGATCGGCTCGTGGTCGCATCTACTTGGCGAACTGCGTGGAAGTCCGGTCGGTCCACTCTACTTCATCCTGCTCAAGGTATGGATTTCCGCGCTCGGCGACTCGGCCTTCGCCCTGCGTGCGTTCTCCGTGTTGGCGAGCATTGCCCTCATCCCGGTGACGTACGCGGTGGGAGCAAAGCTCCTGTCGCGACCGGCCGCACTCCTGGGCGCTGCACTCGTGGCGCTCTCGCCACTCGAGCTGTACTTCGCGCAAGAAGCGCGCATGTACATGCTCACCTCGCTGGTGGCGATGCTCACACTGTGGGCGTACGCGACCTGGCGCAGCGCCGCCATCTCCGAATTCCTCGCGGATTCGACTTCGCCGGTGGGCGCGCGCTCGAGCACGGCGCCGCTCCTGTGGTATACGCTTGCGGCCATCACCCTTCTCTTCACGCATCCGGTGGCGGGGGCGTTGCTGGTGGCGATCAATCTCGATGCGCTCGTCATCTGGTGGCGTACGCGCCCCCGGGGTGGAACGGATTCGCCCTCACGCACGCGGCGCCGGGCGATCGCGCTCTGGATTGCCTCGCAGGTCATCGTCGGTGTGGCCGTCATACTCTACCTCGCGTTTCTGCATCTCGACAGCGCTGCGTCATCACAGAAATGGCGTTCGGGGCTCGATCTGGAGGTAGCCATTCGCGCCGCGCTGTTGCTGCCGTTCAGCGCGATCGCTGGACAGAGATTCAATTCTACCGATTTCTGGTACGCGCTGTACGACTTTCTGAACGCGCGCGGTTCGTTCGCGCGATTCCTCATCCTCCTCATCGTCCAGCCGCTCACGCTGTTCGTGTTCGTGCTTGCCGGCGACGCAGCCGTCCGCGAACAGTGGGGTGGGGATAAAAAGTCTCTCACGCTGGCGGCCGTGGGTAGTGGACGACGACTGCTGCTCTTGTCGGTCATAGTCCCGCTTCTGTTCGCGGTGACGATTTCCCTTTCGCGCGCTCTCGAAACGGAGCGGTATTTTCTGTTCGTGGTTCCCTGCTTCCTTCTCTTGCTCGCCGATGGCCTGGTCGCGCTTCGGCCCGCGCTCCGCAACTTCTCGCTCGCGGTGCTTGGCGCGGCCGCACTGTTCGGCACCCGCGCGACGAAGGCGGCCATCACGCGCGACAGCGATTATCGCCTGACCGCCGCGCTGATCCAGCGCGAAAGCCAACCCGGCGATCGTGTCATGATCCAGCCGCGCGAGATGAATGCGCCGCTTCACTTCTACCTTCGGTCGTTCGCGATCCCGATCATCGGGCTCGCCGCAGACGCATCGGCCGGCCGTGAGATCGCCGCGAGCGCGCCAGGCCGCACCTGGGTGGTCATCGACTACCGCTCGCCGCTGTATGGACTGGCGCCGCCGGAGCTCGCCGCCGCGCTTCACGCGCCGCTCGAGCGCGATGCCTACACCTCCGACGCGAGCACTGGCGTGCGCGTGGCGCTCGTGGATACGCGGCCGGCGAAGCAGTGAGCTACGGGGCGACCGACACCGAGTCGGGCGACCGCAGAACGTAGTCGAAGACGCCGTCGCCATTTCCCCCGCAGGGGAGCGCGCTGCGGGACCCAAGGAGGTCGTTGCCACTCGCTCCACGCGCCGACCCATCGCCCTTCACTGCGACGTGCAGTGAGCCCGCGGATTCCAGCGGGCGCCGCGATGGATCCTCGGCGCCGACGCACTGGCGATTCATGAGCGCCGTCTCCACTCCGTGCGCGCCGAGCGAGCCATCTCCCCCCGAGCGCCGGCTGGCGATTGCGTACTCCTTGCCGTCCGAGGAAAGAAGGATCACCCGGTAGGCGCGCTCCGGGGTCAGATGCGTCGCGAACACATACCAGTCGATCGCGCCATCGACCACCTGATAGCTGAAGGTGCCCGTGGGCACTTCGCGCGTGCGAGGGTTCGACGCTTCGAGCTGGATAGTGCTGTAGCCGGTGAGATCCGGTACGATTGTCACGGACCTCGCGACCTGCGGCTCGTCCCCGCTGCTGCACGCCGCCCCCGCGAGCAGCAGCAGCGCGACGGCCGCTGCGCCACGCATCACCGTCACCGCTCCGTCATCGCCGACATCGCAGAGGCGCCGATCGGCTCGGCCGACATGGCCTCAGCGATCTGCTCCACGTTCGGCACGGCCGGCCGCGCGGTCCACGACACGCGCGCCAGGCCATGATGGATCGAGTAGCCTGCAACGAGCCAATAGCCGGCTCCGAACAAGATGAGGAACGGCGTGGCTCCGTACTCGCGCGAGACGATCGCGTAGGCCAGTCCGGCTGTGGTGTAGATCGCCATCGCGAGCTCGACGTAGATCGTGGCGCTGAAGCGGCTGCGGTACTGCAGCTGATGCCAGCGCTG
>DATHJR010000423.1:0-3667 GCA_035286525.1 Gemmatimonadaceae bacterium
CCAGCAGATTCTCCACCGGAACCTCGACGTCCTGAAAAAGAAGCTCGCGAGTGTCGGACGCGCGCCACCCCAGCTTGTCTTCCTTCTTGCCCGCCCTGAATCCGGCCATGGGCGCGAGCGAGCCATCGTGGCCGATTCCGAATTCGGAGGCCGCCTCGAGATCGCTGTTTTCCTTCGTCAGGATGAATGAGCTGATTCCCTTGCTCCCCGCCCCGGGATTCGTCACGGCGGTGACGACGAATACTTCGCCGATCCCCGCGTGCGTGATGAACCGCTTCGATCCGTTGAGGACGTAGGAGCCGCCCCTCCGCACCGCGGTGGTGCGCGTTCCGCCCGCGTCGCTCCCCGCACTTTCTTCGGTGAGACCAAAGCCGCCGAGCACCCGTCCCGACGCGAGCGGTGGGACGAACCGCTCGCGCTGCGCATCGGTGCCGAAGTTCATGATCGGTGATGTGCCGAGCGTCGTGTGCGCCGAAATGGTAATCGAGTGCGACGCGTCGACTTTCGCGAGCTCGTGGATCGCGATGATGAACGACATCACGTCGCGCCCCGAGCCGCCGAGCGCGGTGGGCCACGGGATGCCGAGCAGGCCGAGGTCGGCCATCTGCTTGACGGTGGCCCACGGGAACGTCGCGTCGGCATCGTGGCCGCGGGCCACGGGGGCGACGACCTCGCGAGCGAACTCGCGCACCTTCGTGCGCATATCCTCGTGCTCTTTCGCGAAGTAGGGAAGATTGCAGGACGTCATGCTGCCTCTGTGTCGTCTGATTCGCGGATCACGGCGAGAATCTTCTCGCCGTAGCGTTCGAGCTTCGTCGGTCCCACGCCGCGCACGCCGCTCAGAGCATCGAGCGACACCGGACGCCGCACCGCCATTTCGACGAGTGTGCGATCGGGGAAAATCACGTACGCCGGCACCTTCGCGGCCCGAGCGAGCGCGGTGCGCAGCTCGCGAAGCGCGGCCACGAGCGCCGGCTGCGCGTCCGACGCATCCACGTCATCGATCACCGGCTCGCGCCGCCCGGAGCGTGAGGGTGCGGCGGACGCCCCGCCTGCCACGCCACGCCGCCTCCGGGGCGACTCGCGGCTGGCGGCTGGCGCCCCTTGCTCGTGTGTGCCGAGGCAGATGTCGCAACCGGTGCACGAGCTGCTCGCTGCGGGATCGCCGAAGTAGCGCAGCAGAAAGCCGCGCCGGCACGCCGTGGTGTACGAGTACTTCTGCATCGCATCGAGCTTTCCCATGTCTCCCGCGCGCCGGCGATCGAGCTGTTCCCAGTTGATGCGAAGCGCGGAGAACGGGCGACGCACATCCGGCACCCGGACACCGCCGCCACTACGCTCCCAAATGACGAACTGCCGGTCCTGAAGTGCGTCCAGCAGGGTGGTGATTGCCATCGCTCCTCCCAACCCCGGCGCGAGACCGTTCGGGTCCATGGTGATTCCGTCGTAGCAGCTCGCACCGCCTACGCGCCAGATGGCGCGCAGAAGCTCGCGTTCCGCCTCGAATCCTTCCCCGAGCTCCGCTTTGATGCGGAGCGGCGTCGCGAGAAGGCGAACGAAGACCTGCGTGGTGCTCGCGAGCTCGTTAATCACGGAGCCCGACTGCACGAGGATACGCAGCGCTGACTCCACCTCTCGCTCCTTCAGCTGTCCGCGTGCAGCCGACGAGATGTCGGCAGAAGTGACCTTTGCAAGACCGTTTCCATCGGCGGCGCGAACGACCTCATTGTATACCCGCTCCACGAGCGCACGGTCCGGGTGCGCGGTCTTGATAAAGAACTCGTGCGTAAAGCGATCTGAAAAGGCGTGTAACAGAACGCACACGGATGGAAGTCCGTCGCGCCCCGCGCGCCCCGCCTCCTGATAGTACGCCTCGAGCGTGCCCGGCATCGCGTGATGAATGACGAGCCGCACGTTCGGCTTGTCGATGCCCATGCCGAAGGCGTTCGTGGCGACGATCGCGCGTACATCGTCACGCATGAAAGCGTCCTGGACGTCGCGGCGATGGTCGTCGTCGAGTCCCGCGTGGTAGGCGACGGCGGGAATGCGCGCGCGCTCGAGCACCTGCGTAATGCGCTCGACCGCCTTGCGCGTGGACGCGTAGATGACAGCGAGGCCAGGCTGCGCCTTGAGCGCCGCGATCAGCGCGCCGTCCTTGTCCGCCTCGGTGCGAGTGCGCACGACCGAGTACGAGAGATTCTTGCGATCGAAGCCGGTGACGATCGTTTCCGGGTGGTCGAGCTGCAGCTGCCGGATGATGTCCGTGCGGACATCGCCGGTAGCGGTGGCGGTGAGCGCAATCGTGGGCGGAAGTCCGAGTCGCTCGCGCACCGATCGAATGCGCAGGTAGCTCGGGCGGAAGTCGTGCCCCCATTCGCTGATGCAGTGCGCTTCGTCCACCGCGAGCAGCGATACGCCGATCGCCCGCAGGCGCTCCGCCGTGGTGCCCGCATCGAAGCGCTCCGGCGCGACGTACAACAGCTTCACTTCCCCCCGTTCCGCCCTCGCGAGCCTGCTCGACACCTCGGCGCCCGAGAGCGATGAGTTGATGAACGTCGCAGGAAGGCTACGTGCGGTGAGGGCGTCGACTTGGTCCTTCATCAGCGAGATGAGTGGGGAGATCACGACCGTGAGTCCCGGCAACATGAGCGCTGGAACCTGATAGCAGAGTGACTTTCCGCCACCGGTGGGCAGGATGACGAGCGTGTCGCGCCCCTGCAGCACCGCTTCGACCGCGCGCTCCTGTCCGGGACGAAACGCCGGATATCCGAAGCGCGATCGAAGAATCTCGCGGGCCTCGTCGATGGTGTGCGCTGCAGTCATCGTCGAATCGTGCGAGCTGGCGACCGGAAGACGGTCATCGATCAGCCGCGCGGCGAAGCGTCAAACGGCGCGCGCGAAATGTCCGCGCGTGAAGGATGAGCCGACGAGCTCGCGCACGGCCGCGACATTCGGAGTGCGCCGCTCCGCGAGCGCATCGAGCGCCTCGCGGTAGCGCGCCGTGATGTTTGCCACAGGATCGCCAGGCACGTTGAACAACATGCGATAGGCGCGAATACCGGTCGACCAGAGACGCGGCAGAAACTCCGACGCCTCGATCGGACGCGAATGCAGGAGCCGGTTACGACACGCCGAATCCGTCGCGACGGCAAAGGTGTAACCCGCGGGATCCGTGATCTGTACGAGCGGATGGTCGCGCACGCACAGATCACGGCAGCTGCCCGGCTCGCGGTCGAACGCGGCCGAGAGCACGCAGTGCTCGATCGTCATCCCCTCAGGGCGACCGTAGACGAGCGTATCGAATCCAGCTCCGTGGCGCGGCCGCGTGACGTCGGCAATCTCCTCGCCGGTGAGCTCCACCGAGAGCACGAGGCGCGTGGCGCCGAGCGCGAAGAGCTCGTTTGCGGTGTGCTGATTGAAGCAGTTCAGCGAGTAGTCGCCGACCACATCCCTGCCATCGCGCGCGAGCTCGGCGAGAAGCCCGAGGTGCCCGGTGAGGATCGGCGTGCCAAGGGCGAGCCACTTGTCGAGATGACGGCGCTCCTCGGGCCGCACGATGGTTGGCGTCCGCAAGCGGAAGGCGATACCGCGCGCGGTCATCGCGCGCACGAGAGCTGCGACTCGCGTGACCGGCGGCAGCGGGTGGCGCAAGAAAGGGTAGAAGGCT
>DATHJR010000424.1:0-11184 GCA_035286525.1 Gemmatimonadaceae bacterium
CTCCTAGATCCGCGCGCTTCCCGCACACCCGCTCGTCGTGACCGCCAGCTTTCCAGCCGCTCGCGAGAGGCCGACGGTCGAGGCGAATCCGTCGGGGAAGCGCCTCGCCGTGCTCTCGCTAACGGCGCTTGGCGTCGTGTACGGCGACATCGGAACGAGCCCGCTCTACGCGATGAAGCAGTGCTTTCGCGTAATTCCCGGCAGTCCGTCGGAGTCGAGCGTGCTTCCGACTCCCGAGAACGTGTTCGGCGTGCTGTCGCTCATCGTGTGGGCGCTCACGATGGTCGTCACGGTCAAGTACATCTTCTTCATCATGCGCGCGGACAACGACGGGGAAGGCGGAATTCTCGCGCTCCTCGCCCTCATCCAGCAGCGGCTTCACAAGGACCACGACGAAGTTCGGCTGATGGTGCTCGGCGCGCTCGGGCTCTTTGGCGCCGCGCTGCTCTATGGCGACGGCGTCATCACGCCCGCAATCTCCGTCCTTGGGGCGGTCGAGGGCATCGATGTCGCCACGCCGGCGCTCCGGCATCTCGTCGTGCCGATCAGCGTCCTCGTGCTCTTCGCCCTGTTTCTCGTGCAGCGCGGAGGAACCACGAGGATCGGCCGGGTGTTCGGTCCCGTGATGCTCCTCTGGTTCGGGAGCATCGCGCTCTTCGGGCTGATGGAGATTGCCAAGGAGCCGTCGATCCTGGCTGCCGTGAATCCGTACTACGCGGTGCAATTCTTCGTCAATCACGGCTGGCGCGGCATCTTCATCCTTGGCTCCGTCGTTCTGGCGGTCACGGGTGCGGAAGCGCTGTATGCGGACATGGGACACTTCGGGCGGCTTCCCATTCGGCTCGCGTGGGCGGTGTACGTCTTTCCGTGCCTGCTGCTCAACTATTTCGGACAAGGGGCGCTGCTGCTGCGTGACCCGACGGCATCGCTCAATCCGTTCTACCGCCTCATTCCGACCGGCGTCATCTTCCCGATGCTGGTGCTCGCGACGATCGCGGCGGTGATTGCCTCGCAGGCGCTCATCTCCGGCGCCTTCTCGCTCACACACCAGGCGATGCAGCTCGGCTACTCGCCGAGGCTGACGGTGACGCACACGTCGAAGCTCGAGGCCGGGCAGATTTTCATTCCGCAGGTGAACCGCGCGCTCATGGTCGGCAGCATCGCGCTGGTACTCTACTTCAAGTCGTCGAGCGCTCTCGCCTCGGCGTACGGCATCGCCGTCACCGGCACGATGGTCATCACGACGATTCTGTTCACGCAGATCGCGCGCAGGCACTGGGGATGGTCGCGCTTCAAGGCCATCGCGTTCCTGACGATCTTTCTCACCATCGATGGCGCGTTCCTCTTTGCGAACGTGATCAAGATCGAATCCGGCGGATGGTTTCCGCTGCTCGCCGCACTGGCCGTCTATGTCATGATGACCACGTGGAATCACGGACGGCGCGCGCTGCATACGCTCCTGCGCGAGGGGAGCCTGCCGATCGGACTTTTCCTCGACGATGTGAAGCGCCGCCAGCCTCCGCGCGTCCCGGGTACGGCGGTTTTCATGACGAGCGACGAGAGCGGTGCGCCGGTCGTGCTGCTGCACCATCTCAAGCACAACAAGGTGCTGCACGATCAGGTGATCCTGCTCTCCGTGGTCACCGACGACGTCCCCGAGGTCGCGGCCGGAGAGCGCGTGAACGTCGAGCCGCTGGGCGAGGGATTCTACCGCGTGATCGCGCGCTACGGATTCATGCAGCAGCCGAACGTGCCCTCGATCTTCCCCCAATGCGCCCCGCTCGGAGTCAAGCTGCGCCCGAATGACACCTCGTACTTCCTGGGGCGCGAACAGCTCATCCCGACCGGGCGCTCGCAGATGTCGCGTTGGCGGAAGAAGCTCTTCGTCATCATGTCGCGAAACGCGCAGTCGGCGACGCAGTTCTTCGGACTCCCGCCCAACCGGGTGGTCGAGCTCGGAGCGCAAATCGAATTCTGATGCGTGCCCGCGCACTTGCGTCACTCGTCCTCGGCTGCGTCACACTTTCGAGCGTCGCGCGAGCGCAGAACCCCGACAGCGCCTCCGCACCCGCGGATCCGCACGCCGCGCAGCCCGAGCGTCCGACCGTCGCGACGCATGCGGGCACCGTGGCGCCCGGGTGGGTGGAGATCGAGGCGGGAGTGGAGCACGATGATCTCCATGGCGCGCACGCGCTCCTCACGCCGACCGTGCTCAAGTTCGGAATCGCTCCCCGCCTGCAGATCGAGCTCATTGGGTCATTCCAGCACTTCTCCGGCACGATACCAGACTATTCGGGCATCGGCGACATCGGCGCGGCGCTCAAGTGGCGCGTTCTCGAGCACGCGCCGGTGGTGGGCGACCTCGCGCTCCAGCCCTCGCTCAAGTTCCCCACCGGATCCGCGGTACACGGCACCGGGACTGGAACGACCGATGTGGGACTGCTGCTGATCTCGAGCCACGACTGGGGCGGCTACGCACTCGACATCAACGCGGGCTACACGCGCCGGAGCGGCGATGGCAGCCGGGCTCCGAAGGACGCGACGCTGTGGACGGTCTCGAGCGGAGGACCGGTCTACAAGAGACTGGGTTGGGTGGCAGAGTTCTATGGCCTTCCACGGACTACCGGACCTGCGGGTGAGGAAGGCATTGTCGCATTTCTCACGGGCCCCACGGTAGAGGTCGAGAAGTGGCTCGTCTTCGACGCGGGCGCGATCTTCCCGCTCACGGGCGCGCAGCCGCACGCCCTATATGCGGGACTGACCTGGAACATCGGGAAGTTGTAGCGGCGAGCCGGACCGCCGGTGGAGTCCGCGAGTACGCGACGGCTGCGCCATCTCTTTGTAAATTTCCATTTGCGTTACTGATTCCATCAACGCTGCCCGCTCGCCGCACCGGCTCCACTTCCTGCATCAATTCGAATCCGCATGGCTACGACCAACATCGGCACCAGCACGCCTGACCTCGACAGCTTCGAGCATCACTGGCAAGACGAGGCTGACGCCGCATTTCTCTACCGCATTCTCGCGAAGGCGGAGGCCGATGCGGCGAAGAGCGACATTTACCAGCGGCTCGCGATCGTCGAAGACCGGCATCTCGAGATCTGGGGAAAACTTCTCACCGATGGCGGGCGTCCGCCCAGGCCATTTCGACCGAGCGGTCGTGCGCGTCTGTTCGCCCTCCTCGGAAAGTGGTTCGGACCCAAGCTTCTCCTCCCGATGCTGCTGGCCGAGGAGGGGCGCGAGGTGCGCAGCTATCTCACCATGCATCGCGCCACGCCCGATGGCGTCGCCGGACGCGGCGAGGCGTTGCTACTTGCGCGCGAGTCGGCCGAGCATGCGAGCACCCTCGGTGAGATTTCCGGCAAGGGCATCGAGCCATGGCATCGGACGGAGAGCGGCGGCTTCCTGCGCAATGTCGTCTACGGCTTCAACGATGGGCTGACGGCGAACTTCGGGCTCGTTGCCGGCATGATCGGCGCGAGCGCGGTGGCCGCGCACCAGACCATCGTGCTCGCGGGCGTCGCGGGGCTGATCGCCGACGCGCTATCGATGGGGTCGAGCGGCTATCTCGCCGCCAAGAGCGAGCAGGAGGTGTACGAGAACGAGATCGCGATGGAGCGCACCGAGGTCGAGCTGATGCCCGAAGTGGAGCGCGACGAGCTCGCCCTCATCTACGAGGCGAAGGGGATGCATCGCGACGCGGCGCACGCGCTCGCGACCGAGGTCATGGCCTCTCCCGAGCGCATGCTCGAGGAGCAGGTGCAGGAGGAGCTCAAGATCGGCGACGCGCACACCTCGCCGTTGCGCGAGGCGTGGCTCACCGGATTCGCGACGGCGGTGGGCGCGCTGATCCCTGTCTGTCCATTCTTCTTTCTCAGCGGCACGGCGGCGATGGTCACGTCGTTCACGCTCGCGATGGCGTCGCATTTCATGGTCGGTGGGGCGCGCTCGGTATTCACAGGACGCGGCGTCTTTCGGTCGGGGCTGGACATGTTCGTCGTCGGACTCGGCGTCGCGGTCATCGGGTATTACGTGGGCTCGTGGGTGGCGACTCTGCTGTAAAGCCGTTCCGGGTGCTACGTTCTCCGCCCCGTCCCGCGACTCGAACCCACGCTCTCCATGAACCGGACCGCCCGCAACGTCTCACTCGCTGCGCTCTCTCTCGCGACCGCGTGCGCGAAGCCGGCTGCTCCTCCGCCTGCCGAGGCGGCCGCGAAGGGAGTGCTCATCGTCGACGCGCGCGTGATCGATGGCACGGGAGCGCCGGGCCGCGTCGCGAGCGTGCGCGTGATCGGCGATCGCATCGCGGACGTCGGCGATCTGCATCAGCGGCCGGGCGAGACGATCGTCTCCGGCAAGGGACTGGTGCTCGCACCGGGATTCATAGACACCCACAGCCACGCGGACGGCGCGCTCTTCCAGCATCGCGACGCACTCGCGGATGTGAGCCAGGGGATCACCACCGTCGTCGTGGGGCAGGACGGCGAATCCCCGTACCCGCTCACGGAATTCTTCGCGCACGCGCAGCGCGAGCCGTCTGCGCTCAACGTGGCGTCGTACGTCGGACATGGCACCGTGCGCGACCTCGTGCTCGGCAAGGACTACAAGCGCGTGGCGACGCCGGCCGAGGTGCTGAAGATGCAGGAGCTCGTGGCGCAGGAGATGCGCGCCGGCGCGCTCGGTCTCTCCAGCGGGCTCGAATACGATCCGGGCATCTATTCGGATCCGAGCGAGGTGCTCGCGCTCGCGAAGACCGCGGGCTCGATGGGCGGTCGGTACATCAGCCACATGCGAAGCGAGGACTTCGCCTTCTGGAAGGCGCTCGATGAGCTGATCACGATCGGCCGCGAGAATCACATGCCGGTGCAGGTGTCGCACATCAAGCTGGCGATGAAGGCGTCGTGGGGGCTCGGCGACAGCCTGATTCACGTGCTCGACCGCGCGCGCGCGAGCGGCGTGCAGGTGACCGCAGACATCTATCCGTACACGTACTGGCACTCGGGGATGTCGGTGCTCTTTCCCCATCGCGACTTCGACAATCGCAAGTCGGCGGCGTTCGCGCTCGATCAGGTCGCGCCATCGGAAGGGCTCATTCTCGCCAACTACGGTCCCAAGCCGGAGTATTCGGGGAAGACGCTGCACGACGTCGCGAGGCTCATGAGCGTCGACGACACGACGGCGCTGATCCAGCTGCTGCACGAGTCGGAGGCCGCGGCCGCGAAGGGCGACACGGCGCACTCGGACAACTCGATCATCGCGACTAGCATGGACGAGCGCGACGTCGCGAAGCTGCTCGCATGGACGTGGGCGGACTTCTGCACCGATGGCGAGCTCGATGGCAGCCATCCGCGCGGCTACGGCAGCTTCCCGCGCATTCTCGGGCGCTACGTGCGCGACCAGCACATCATGACGCTCGAAGAAGCCATTCGAAAGGCGACGTCGCTCGCCGCGGCGAACGTCGGGATCGCCGATCGCGGCCGGATCACCGTCGGCAGCTACGCGGATCTCGTGCTGTTCGATCCGGCGACGATCATCGACCGTGCGACGCCTGCCGAGCCGCATCTCACGAGCACGGGAGTGCGCCGAGTGTGGGTGAACGGCGCATCGGTGTACGAGAGCGAGCACACCACGGACGCGCGTCCGGGACGCGTGCTCAAGCGCGTGGTGGCGGCGGCGAAGTAGGCATACGCGCTCGGACTCTCTTCCGGAGCTGAAGCATGCAGAGCAAGGCAGGCACGGTCGCGGCGTATCTGAAAGAGCTGCCGGATGAGAGGCGAAAAGTGATGACCGCGCTGGTGGCGCTCTGTCGAACGCATCTCGTCGGCTTCGAGGAAGGGATCGCGTACGGAATGCCGTATTACAAGAAAGACGGCCAAGCGGTCGGCATCGCCAGCCACAAGAACTACATCTCGATCTACGGCCTGCGAAAGCAGATCGCCGAGTCGGGCGTGAAGCTCATTGGCGCGAAGGAGGGCAAAGGCTGCATCACGTTCTCAAAACCCGAGTCGATCGATTTGAAGGTCATCGAACTACTCCTCGTCGCCAAGCATAACGCCAATAAGACTCGGCCCGAACGCTAGACCACGATGTTGAGCAATCGCCCGGGCACGAAGATGATTTTCCTTGGCGGGCCGTTGAGAAAGCGCGCGATCCCAGCATCGGCCTGCGCGAGCGAGATCGCGGCTTCCTGGGCAATGTCTCGCGCGACGTGAATTTTTCCGCGCACCTTGCCGTTCACCTGCACGACGAGCTCGATCTCGTCGACGGTTGCCAGCGCGCGATCGTACTCGGGCCAGCGTGACTCGAACACGCCACGAGCATGGCCGAAGTGCTCCCACAGCTCTTCCGCGATGTGCGGCGCGAACGGCGCGACGAGCTGCACCAGCGGCTCGACCTCCGCGCGATGCGCCTCGCGCTCCGACGCGCGGAGCACGTTCATGTACTCCATCATCGCGGCTATAGCGGTGTTGTAGCTCAGCCGCCCCGTGTCCTCGCCGACCTTGCGGATGGTCTGGTGCAGCTTGCGCATGACGCCCAGGTCCGGCGAGCCGGTGGTGCGCGCGTCGTGCGCGGACTTCCACAGCCGATCGAGGAAGCGACGCACTCCGGAGATGCCCGCGTCGCGAAAGTCTCCACCCTCCTCAAACGGGCCGAGGAACATGAGGTAGGTGCGGAATGTGTCGGCGCCCCACCGCTCGATGAACTCGTCGGGGTTCACGACGTTGCCCTTCGACTTCGACATCTTCGCGCCATCGCGGATGATCAGCCCGTGCGCGCGGAAGCGTGTGTACGGCTCCTCGAAAGTGAGATGCCCCATGTCGTGGAGCACCATCGTGATGAACCGCGAGTACAGCAGGTGCAGCACCGCGTGCTCATTTCCACCGATGTACGAGTGCACCGGCAGCCACTTGCTCGTGAGCTCCGGGTCGAACGGCACATCGTCGATGTCCGCGCTGGGATAGCGCAGGAAATACCAGGCGCTGTCGAGGAAGGTGTCCGACACGTCGGTCTCACGGCGCGCGAGCCGGCCGCACTTCGGGCACGGGACGCGATACCACTCCTCGTGGCGCGCGAGCGGAGAGATCCCGGTGTCGTCCGGGCGGAAGTCCTCGACATCCGGCAGAATCACCGGCAGCTGGTTTTCGGGTACGGGCTGCGCGCCGCACTCGTCGCAGTAGATGATGGGGATTGGCGGGCCCCAGTACCGCTGCCGCGAGATCGTCCAGTCGTGGAGCCGGAAGTTCACGACCGGCCTGGCCGCCGCGAGCCCGACCAGCCACTCCGTCATCCGCGGCTTCGCCTCGTCCACCGGTACGCCGTCGAACATCCCCGAGTTCACGATCCGTCCCGCGCCCGCGTACGCCTCGGCCAGCGGCGCGCTCGCATCCACGTCGTCGGGCGCGACGACGCGGACGATCGGGAGCCCGTACGCCTGCGCGAACGCGAAATCGCGCTCGTCGTGCCCCGGCACGGCCATGATCGCACCGGTTCCGTACTCCATGAGCACGTAGTCGGCGATCCAGATCGGGATGCGCTCGCCCGTCGCCGGATTAGTCGCGTACGAGCCGCTGAACGCCCCGGTCTTCTCGGCGCTCTCGCCCATTTTGCGCGAGACGACGTCCTGGCTCGCCGTGCGTGCGCGATACACTTCGATCTCTTCGCGCTGCGCGGAAGTGGTGAGCGCGGCGACCTGAGGATGCTCGGGTGCGAGCACGAGGTAGGTCGCGCCAAAGATCGTGTCGGGGCGCGTGGTGAATACCATAATCGGCGGCGCGTCGATCTCCGCGATGTCGAACGAGATCTCCGCGCCTTCGGAGCGGCCGATCCAGTTGCGCTGGGCGCTCTTGGTGGATTCGGACCAGTCGATCCACTCGAGGTTGTGAAGCAGCCGCTCGGCGTAGTCGGTGATGCGAAAGAACCACTGCTCGAGCAGCCGCTGCTCGACGCGCGCTCCGCAGCGCTCACACAGCCCGTTCTCGACCTGCTCGTTGGCGAGCACCGTCTTGTCGTTGGGGCACCAGTTTACCGCCGCCTTCTTCTTGTAGGCGAGCCCCTGCTTGAACAGCTGAAGGAAGATCCACTGGGTCCACTTGTAGTACCGGGGGTCGGTGGTCGACAGCTCGTGCTTCCAGTCGACCATGAGCCCGATGCGGCGCAGCTGGCGGCGGAAGTTCTCGATGTTCTGGGGAATCAGCCGCATCGGGTGCCCGCCGACCTTCAGGGCGTAGTTCTCGGAGTGGATGCCGAAGGCGTCGAATCCCATCGGCTCGAACACACTGTTCCCCTGCAGCCGCTGAAATCGTCCATGGATGTCAGCGCCCGTGAACGCAAAGACGTTGCCGACGTGCAGCCCTTCGGCCGACGGGTACGGAAACATCATCAGCTGGTAAAACGGGGACGTTGCCGCCTTCAGGTCGGGCTCGTTGGTGCGGCGCTCCTGCCAGCGGCGCTGCCACTTGAGCTCGAGTGCGGACGGGTCGTAGAGGGGTCCCTCGTCGGGAACCGGATGCGAAATGGACACAGTGTTGTTGAATTGGATGCGCGCTCCCCACGGGAAGCGGCGGGGCAGTGATGAAATCTAGCGTTCCACACATGCCGGACAAGCACGCGAGGGCGAAGCGCCATGTACCGTGGCGCGTCGCGCTCGCGGCGAGCGCGCCCGTGCTCATCGCGATCGCTCTCATCGCGTGGGCGGGTGGCCGCTGGCTCGATGCGGCGCTGTACCAGCTTCCAGCGCGGCACGCTGCCGCGCTCCGCGACGTCACCTTCGCCGCCGCCGGCCTCGCCGCGATGGTCGTGCTCACGCTGCTCGTCGTCGCCGAATCGGTGGCGAGGCGAGCCGGCGCGCCCGTGTCGCGCCTCGCGCACGCAGCCGAGCGCGTCGCCGCCGGTGACCTCACCGTCGGCTTCGAGCCGGCGCCGGGCAGTGAACAGGTGAATCGCCTGCACCTCGCTCTCGACGAGATGATCGGTGCGCTGCGTCGCCTGGTCCACGCGATGCGCGCGGCCTCCGACGAGACGGCAACGATGTCCGCGCAGATCACCGCCGGCACCGAGCAGATGTCCGCCACGGCATCCGAGTTCGCGCGCACGGCGGGAGAGCTGAGTCAGGAAGCGTCGCGGATGTCGTCGGCGATCACGCTCACCGCTGCCGACTCGGACAAACTGATGCTCGTCTCTGCCCGGCTGGACGCGGGCGCGCGGGACGGCGTCGTGCGCAACGACTCGCTGGCGGCGCTCGCGCGCCACAGCCGCGCGAGGCTCGATGAGAGCGCGAGCGCGGTGGCCACCCTTTCCGCCGTTGCGGAATCCAGCGCGACTTCCGCCGAGGCCGTGAGCCACGCCGCACAGGAGATCGGCTCGTTCGTCACGCTCGTCCGCCGCATTGCCCGCCGCGCCAAGCTGCTCTCGCTCAACGCCTCGATGGAAGCGGCGCGCGCGGGCGAGCACGGACAGGGCTTCGGCGTCGTCGCATCTGAGCTCCGCTCGCTCGCGGGCACCGCGGCGGAGGCGGCCGAGCGCACGGCGGCCGCGGTCAAGCTCGTGCTCGAGCGCGTGGAGCAGGCGCGGGAGAGCAGCCGCGAGACCGTGACGACGCTCGGCGTCGTGCAGCATGCGCAGCGAGAGGCGCACGGCAGCTTCGGCGGAATCGAGCGTGCGCTCGATGAGAGCGAAGCGTGGCTGCGCGCGATCAGCGATGCCGCGACGGAGTCCGGGGCGCTCCTCGCCCACAACAACGCGCGCCTCGCGGAGTTGGCGCACGGCACGGAGTCGTTCGCGTCCGCGATGCAGCAGGTCGCCGCGGGATCGCAACAGCAGAGTGCCGGTGCGCAGGAGATCGCCGCGGCCTCGGCGGCGCTCGCGACTGCGTCGCAGGGACTGCAGGCCCGCGTGTCCGCCTTTCGCGTGAGCGGAGGCTGATCGTGTCACGACCCGCCTCGATGTTTCGCTGGCGCGTGCAGGCGGACGAGCACTTTCGCGCGATCAAGGCGCTGCGCAGCGAGCACGCGCGGCACGAGCGCCGCATTTGGCGCGAGCTGCGCATCGTGTCGCTCGGCGCCTTCATCTGCATCGCCATTGCGGTCATCGCGCGGCGCTGGCGCGAGATTCACCAGGTGCCAATCGCCTATCTGTGGGTGTTCGGCGTGCCGCTCGTGGCCCTCGGCATCTACACGGCGACGCGGCCCGCTGCGATGAAGCATGCCGTGAAACGACAGCTCGACGACGACCCCAGCACGCATCAGGAGCGCACGTACACCCTCGATGCGGCCGGATTCCGCGTGGACGGCGAGAGCTTCAACGTCGAGCTGAACTGGGCGCAGCTGATCGTCGTGCGGGAGACGAACGAGTTCTTCCTCTTCTTCACCCGCAAGTCCGCGTACTACCTGCCCAAGCGCGCGATTCAGTGGCCGGAGCGGCTTCAGGGAATTCGCGAGCTTCTCGTCGAGTACCTCGGCGACCGCGCCGACGTGCGTTAGGGCTTCGCCAGTCGATTGTACTTCGCGAGGATGGCGCGAAGGCGGTCGTGCGGGAGCGCGGTCACGTGCAGGTTGTCCGCGCCGTCCATAGTCCGTGCCGCGACGAGCGCGTTGACGATCGCCTCCTCGACGCTCTGCGCAGTCGCCTCGAAGAGCGGCGAGATCAGATCATTCGAGAGCATCGCCACCGTTGACACTGAGTCGGGACGTAAGCCCGCATTCGCGGTCGAGAAGGCGATGAAGATGTCGCCCGAGCCGTTGGCCCCGATACCGCCATTGCGCGCGATGCCGAGCGACGCCCGCTTCGCGATGCGTTTGAGCTGGTGTGGAAGAAGCGGGGCGTCGGTTGCGACGACGATAATGATCGACCCCTCGTCCCTGGTGGCACCGTGCGGATTGGCGCACCGGCCCCAGCGCTCGCCGCTGGGCAGCGAGTCACGAGTGTCGTAGCACGGGAGCAGGTCGGGAATCTCCTGCCCCACCGGCACGCCGGCAATGTGCAGCAGCCGGCGCATACCGTAGTTGCACTGCACGAGCACGCCCACGGTGTAGCCGCCATCCGCGGCCTTGAGCTTCCGCGAGGCGGTGCCGGTACCGCCCTTGAACTCGCCGCAGATCATTCCCGTGCCGCCGCCCACGTTTCCTTCCGGAACGTGCCCGCCGCGCGCGTTGTCCAGCGCCGCGAACACGTTCTCCTTCGTGACGT
>DATHJR010000425.1:0-5347 GCA_035286525.1 Gemmatimonadaceae bacterium
GGCGATGGCGCGCACGCGTGCTGCTGCGCCGCGGCTGACATCACGAAGTATCGCGCGCGGTTGTCGGGACCGATGCGCGACCGCGTGGACATGCACGTACCGGTGGGCGCGCTCGCGTTGGCCGCGCTTTCCGCCGGTGGAGAGGGCGAGTGCTCGGCAAACATCCGCGAACGTGTCGAGCTTGCACGGGCGCGGCAGCTCGCGCGCTACGCGGAAAGCGGCGAGGCGGCGGTGAACGCGCACGTGCCGGCGCGGCTGCTCCAGTCGCTCGGCGGCATCACCGCGGAGGCGCGCTCGCTGCTCACGGGCGCGGCGGAGCGGCTGGGCCTCACGGCGAGGGGATACCATCGCGTGCTGCGCGTCGCGCGCACGATCGCGGATCTCGATGCCTCGAGTGGCGTCGAGGCGCCGCACGTCGCGGAGGCGCTGCGGTATCGGGCGACGGGTGGCGAATCCGCGAATCGTGCGGAGTAGATCCGACGATCGGTTGGCGCGGTGGAGCGGCGGTGCGGTTGAGAATCAGCGAGCCTGCATCGCGGCCCATGGATCGTAATCGCCGAACGACCAGAAATAGCCCTCGGGATCGCGGGCGCTGTACCCGCTGCCGCCATACTCCTTGGTCGCAAAATCGTCGGCGATTTCGGCACCAGCGGCCTTGGCGCGCGCGTAGTGCGCCTTACAATCGGCGACGATTACGTAGATGCCATGTGTTACGCGGCCATCAACCTCGTCCGGTTGCGCCATGCGCTTGCCCCAGGGCGTCTCGCGGTCCTTCGAGCCCAGCATGATCATGCCGCGACCGAAGGTGAGCTGCGCGTGCTGCACGACGTCGCCTTCGGCGAATACCGCGTTCTTCTCGAAACCGAAGGCGTTGCACAGCCAATCGATCATCGCGAGCGCATTGCGGTAGCGCAGGGAAGGGATCACGGTGGCGGTGGTGTCGCGTGCGGAAGCGTTCATGACTGCACCTCTCCGATGACGGGTGCGCGCAAGGGTAATCGATGGCCGGGCGACTTTCGTTTCGCCGTCGACTTCTACTCCGGTAGCAGCTCCTTCGTCAGCTGCAGCTCCTTCTCCTCGGCCTGCCAGCTCACCTCGAGTACGCGCCAGCCTGCGCTCGTCTTCACGGCCTGGATGCTGTTCACGCCACGCGCCAGCTGCTTGCCGTTGCCCTTCACCACGTACGTGCTCCACAGGTGCGCGACGTTGCCGAATTCGCTGATCGAATATTTGACCTGCCTCTCCTCGAGAATCTCGTCGCCGAGCTTCGCCTTGCGGTCGATGTATTCGTCGACGGAGAGCACTCGAGGCGCGGGCTTTCCGTCCGCACCTGTGCTCACGGGAACGAAGCGCCCCTCGGGCAGGAACAGCGCACGAAGACATGCCGGGTCCTTGTCGGCTCGACCGGAGATCGCCGAATCGAGTGCAGCGGGAATTTCTTTCGCCTCGGTCGGCGACGGACACGCGGCGGATGTCTGAGCTCCGGCGGCGGCGACCGCGATCGCGCAGAGAACGGCACTGATGAGAGCGGACATCCGCATGTACACCTCTGGAAATGGACTTGTCGCCTTGAAGTCGGAAAGGCCATCACGGCCGCCGGCGAAGGTGATGGGCTTCCCAATGGGCAGCGTTCACTTTTCCCCGTTCGTATCGCACATTGTATCCAGCATCCTCTCTCGCCGCCAATTCTGCACGTAGCCGCCTCGCGATCGCGGTCACCCCCACCGAGCCCCGCATGTCCTCCCCAATTCGCTTGCTCGCCGCGCTCGTATTCCTCGCGCAGCCGTTCGCCGCATTCTCATCGCCGGCGCAAGTCACCGCGATCAAGGCGGGGAAGCTCGTCGACACCGAGCGCGGCACCGTCGCCGCGAATCAGATCATCATCGTCCGTGACGGAAAGATCGAGGCGGTGGGCCCCGCGCTCGCGATTCCCGCCGGCGCCAGGGTCATCGACCTCTCCGCGATGACCGTCCTCCCCGGCCTCATCGACAGCCACACGCACGAGGCCGACGGCGTGCTCCCCGAGGACAACGGCGATCCGCGCGCCGTACTCTTTCACACCTCGTCCGAGATTGCGCTCGCTGCCATTCCGAGCGTGAAGGCAACGCTCATGGCCGGATTCACCACCGTTCGCGATCTCGGCACGTACCGCGCGCTCAACGACGTCGCGCTGCGCGACGCCATCGCGCGCGGCGACATCCCCGGTCCACGCATGTACGTCGCCGGGGCGTACATCACGATCACGGGCGGCGCCGGCGCGATGACGGGCGTGTCGCCCGATGTGCAGCTGCCGTGGGACATGCACTTCGGTGAGGCGAACAGCCCCGACGAAGTTCGCCAGAAGGTCCGCCTGCTGGTTGCGCAGGGAGTGAACGTGATCAAGGTGCTGTCGTCGGGCGCGGTGCTCACCCACGGCAGCAACACGAAGTCGCAGGAGTTCACGCCGGCGGAGCTCGTGGCCGCGGTGGAAGAGGCGCACTCGTTCGGACTCAAGGTCGCGGCGCACGCACACAGCGCGGAAGGCATCAAGAACGCCGTGCGCGCGGGCGTCGCATCGATCGAGCACGGCACGTACATGGACGAGGAAGGCGTTCGTCTCATGAAGGAGCACGGTACGTTCTACTCGGCCACGCTCGACGTGCACGATTGCATCACCAGCAAGCCGAATCAGCCCGCGGATTTTCTCGAGCACAACAAGGGAATCGCCGACATACACTACGCGGCCTTCAAGAGGGCGGTGCAGGCGGGCGTGAAGATCGCCTTCTCCACCGACGTCCCCGTGTGCCCCTACAAGGATGCCGCAAAGGAATTCGCCTACATGGTGAAGTACGGCATGACTCCGATGCAGGCGATCCAGGCGGCGACGATGGGCGGCGCGGAGCTCATCGGCGTGCTCGACAAGGTCGGCTCGATCAGGAAGGGCAAACTCGCCGACATGATCGCGGTGTCAGGCGATCCGACGGTGGACGTCACGAAGCTGGAGCATGTGAGCTTCGTGATGAAGGACGGCAAGGTGTTCAAGTCCTCGGATGCGTCCGTCCCGGTGACCAACTAATCGAGCACAACGCGGAGCGGCTGTGGAGCGTATGGCAAGGCATGCTTGGCTGAGCGCGCGCGCACGCGCGGAGGAGCTCCATGGCGCTGACCACACTCGATCGCAATTCCGCTCTCGTCGTCATCGATCTCCTGAAAGGGATCGTGACGTATCCAACCGTTCACCCCGCGAGCGATGTCGTGAGACGCGCCGCCGAGCTGGCTGACGCCTTTCGCCGCCATGGTCTACCGGTGGTGCTCGTCACGGTGGCCGGCATGCCCGCGGGGCGCACGGAACAGTCGTGGAGCGGAGCGAACCGCCCCTCCGACTGGGCCGATCTGCTTCCCGAGCTGAATCAGCAGCCGGGAGACCACGTGGTGACGAAGCGCCAATGGGGTGCGTTCACCCACACCGGGCTCGAGGCGCATCTCAAGAAACTCGGCGTCACGCAAGTGGTCATCGCCGGCATCGCGACGAGCTTCGGTGTCGAGTCGACCGCACGACATGCCCACGAGCTCGGCTTCAACGTCACGCTGGCGACAGACGCCATGACCGACATGAGCGCCGAGGCTCACGCCAACAGCATCGAGCGGATATTCCCGAGGCTCGGCGAAACCGGTACGACCCGTGAGATCATCGATCTCCTCGATCGCACCCGCGCGTGACGGTCACTTTCGAAACATGAAGAACACCGCCCCCGCCATGCACAGCGCCGCCCAGAAGGAATTCGCCCACATGGTGACGGCGCCTGCGATCGCTAAAGATTCCGACAGCCGCCGTCGCGTCAACGTGCTCGATTTGGGTGCCACGTAACCTTCCTCGCACCCCGAGCCGTGAATCAATGTCGTCCACCGTCGACCAACACGAGAGGGCAGGGATCTTCCGCTCCCTGCACGTTCCCGGACATCCGTTGATTCTGTTCAATATCTGGGATGCCGGGAGCGCCAAGGCGGTCGCCGACGCGGGCGCGCTCGCGCTCGCGACCGGGAGCTGGTCCGTTGCGGCCGCGCACGGATACGCGGATGGCGAGAAGCTCCCGCTCGATCTTGCGCTCGAAAATGTGAGACGGATAGTGAGCAGCTCCGAGCTACCGGTCACGTTCGATATCGAGAGCGGCTACGGGACAGACGCGGTCGCCGTGGGCCATACGACTTCGCGGGCGATCGAGACGGGAGTGGTGGGTTGCAACATCGAGGACAGCTACCCGGAGTCTGGAAAGCTCCGGCCGGTCGCGGATCAGGTCGCGCGCTTGCGCAGTGCGCGTGCGGCGACGAAGCGGGGGCTCGATTCATTATTCATCAATGCGCGGACGGATGTTTTTTTCCAGGCTCCTGCGAACGAGCATAGCCGCGGCATGCTCGAAATGGCTATCGATCGTGCCAAGGCCTACGCCGATGCCGGCGCCGATGGGCTCTTCGCGCCCGGACTCATCGATCCGGTACTGATCGCCGAGCTGGCGTCGTCCACCTCTCTGCCGGTAAACATCATGATCGGTGAGGGCAGTCCATCGATTGCGTCGTTGGCCGCTGCGGGCGTAGCGCGCGTTAGCCATGGGCCCGGCCCTTATCTTTCAGCGATGACGACGCTCGCCACCGCCGCTCGATCGGCTCTGCAGTATGCTCCATGATTGAGGCTGCACCGCGCGATGAGCTGAACGTCCGCCTCCTGCTCCAGACAGGCACGATCGGCATCAGGGACGTGATTTGCGGCGGCACGTGCCGGCACAAATCGCAAACCGAGTGTGCGACCGCCACGCATCTCGTCTTTCCCTATCGCGGCGTCTTCGTCCGGCACGTCGGAAGCGTAGCGACGGTGGCCGAGGCGAACCAACTCGTCTTTTTCAACGATGCGCAGGACTACGAGATCAGCCATCCCGTTGGAGGTGGCGACGCGTGCCTGTCGATCTCGATCGACCATGAGCTGCTGCGCGAGCTCAGTCCGCGCAACCAGCTCTTCGATGGGACGGCGGCAGTGTTTCGCCCGCCGAGGCGCGGGATCGACCCGAGAGCGCAGGCGCTGGTCGCGTTGCTCCGTCACAGTCTCGCGCGCGGGGCGATAGAGACTCTCGAGGCCGAAACGCTCACCCTCACGTTGATCCGTCGATCGTTGGGCGCGCGAACCTCTCACGCGCGCGCGTCGAGCTACGGACGCCAGAAGCTGGTCGACCGCACCAAGCTGGTTTTGTCGAGCGACCCCGCGCGCAGGTGGACGCTGGGCGAGATCGCCGGTGAGATCGGTGTGTCGCCGGTGTATCTGACGCAGCTCTTCGCGCAGGTCGAGGGCATTCCGCTTTACAGGTATCAGCTGCGTCTC
>DATHJR010000426.1:0-5164 GCA_035286525.1 Gemmatimonadaceae bacterium
GGACGGGCGAATAGCATGGCCACGACCACGAGAACGGTTGAAGTCGCACTCGGTACCGCGGGCGTCGATTCCGACGGACGCGCCGTGCGCACACCGATGACGGTCACCGAGAATGGCGCGGTCACGACGCTCGAGCCGCCGGCGATGGGCGCGGCGCCGGAGCTCGAGGGCGAGCACATGCTCATCAACCTCGGCCCGCAGCATCCGGCCACGCACGGCGTGCTGCGCCTCGTCCTCGAGCTCGACGGCGAGACCGTCGTGCGATGCGTCCCGCACATCGGTTATCTGCACTGCGGCTTCGAGAAGATCGGCGAGTATCGCCAGTACAATCAGGTGATCCCGTGGACCGACCGCGAGGACTACCTCAACTCGATCGGCAACAACGTCGCGTTTTCGATCGGCGCAGAGCGGCTGTTCGGCGTCGAGGTTCCGCCGCGCTGCACCGTGCTGCGCGTCATCGCGATGGAGCTCTCGCGCATCATCTCGCATCTCGTGTGGCTCGGCACCACCTGCATCGATCTCGGGGCGTTCACGCCGTTTCTGTGGTCGTTCCAGGAGCGCGAGAACGTCTACAATCTGCTCGAGAGCTGGGTTGGCGCGCGCCTCACCACCAGCGCGACTCGCGTTGGCGGAATGGCGGCGGACATCCCGGACGGATGGACGGATCAGCTGCGTCACTTCATCCGCTCGTTCCCGAAGACGGTTGACGAATGCGATCGCATGCTCACGAAGAACGGCATCTGGGTCGGTCGCACGACGGCGCTCGGCGTGATGTCGGCGGATGAGGCGATCAACTACGGGCTGTCGGGCCCAATGCTTCGCGCGTCCGGCGTCGCGTACGACGTGCGAAAGGACTTTCCGTACCTCGACTACGAGACCTACGACTTCGACGTCCCCGTCGGTTCGAACGGCGACGTGTACGATCGTTTCCTCGTGCGCGTCGAGGAGCTTCGCCAGTCCACGCGCATCCTCGCGCAGGCGGTCGACCGGCTTCCCGAGGGTCCCGTCAACTCGAGCGATCATCGCGTGGTCCTGCCGCCGAAGAGCCGCGCGATGAGCGACATGGAGTCGATGATCCACCACTTCAAGCAAGTAATGGAAGGCCCGCGGCCGCCGATCGGCGAAGTGTACGTGCCGGTCGAGAGCCCGAAGGGTGAGAAGGGCTACTACTTCGTGTCCGACGGAACGGCCAAGCCCGTGCGCTGGCGCATTCGCCCCCCATCGTACGTGAATCTGTCCGCGATCTCGAAGATGGTGGAAGGGCATCTGCTTTCCGACGTCATCGCAATCAACGCGAGTATCGACATCGTCATGGGAGAGATCGACCGGTGAGCGCTCAACGCGAAGGAGCGACCCAGGCCGACGCGCTGTCGCACGCGAGTCGCGGAAACGTCGGCGAAATCCCGTACGTGCCGATCTTCGTTGGTGCGCCGAAGGAAGAGCTCGAGGCGCTCCTCGGCCGCTATCCCACGAAGATGGCCGCGCTCCTCCCTGCGCTCTGGATCGTGCAGCGCGAGCGAGGGTGGGTGAGCGAGGAGGCGATGGTCGAGGTCGGAGAGCAGCTCGAGCTCACGCCGGCGTACGTGAAGGGCGTCGTCACGTTCTACACCATGTACCACCAGCATCCGGTGGGACGGAACTTCATCCAGGTGTGCACCACCGCGCCCTGCACAGCGTGCGGCGCGGAGAAGGTGGTCGAGGCACTCCTCGTGCAGACGGGATGCGGCGACCTCGGCGCGACGTCGCCCGATGGTCGCTTCACCGTCATCGAGGTCGAATGCCTGGGCGCATGCGGCTTCGCGACGCCGATCATGGTGAACGACGATTTCATCGAGTCGGTCAGTCCCGAGAAGGTCCCTCAGATTCTCATTCAGTTCAAATAGATGGGATATCCCCACAAGTCGCACCCGAAAGAGACGCCGATTCTCTCCAAGTACTTCGGCGAGCCGCAGGCGCGCACGCTCGATGGCTGGAAGGAGCGCGGTGGGTACCGCGCGCTCGAGCAGGCGCTCGGCATGACCCCCGTGGACATCGTCAACGTGATGAAGGAATCGGGGCTGCGAGGACGTGGCGGCGCGGGATTTCCCACCGGCCTCAAATGGTCGTTCATGAAGCCGGGCGACGGCAAGGCGCACTACCTGTGCGTCAACGCGGATGAGTCGGAGCCGGGCACGTTCAAGGATCGGGAGATCATGCGCTGGACGCCGCACGCCCTCCTCGAGGGAACGGCGATCGCCGCGTACGCGATCGGCGCCGAGGTGGCGTACATCTACATTCGCGGTGAGTTCACCGAGCCGTTGCGCGTGATGGTAGCCGCCGTGAAGGAGGCGTACGACGCAGGCATTCTCGGAAAGAACGCGATGGGAAGTGGCAAGCGAATCGACATCTACGTACACAGGGGCGCCGGCGCGTACATCTGTGGTGAAGAGACGGCGCTCATGAATTCGCTGGAAGGGCGGCGCGGCAACCCGCGCATCAAGCCGCCCTTTCCAGCCGTCGCCGGCCTCTTCGGGCAGCCGACGACGATCAACAACGTCGAGACGCTGGCCGCGGTGCCGCTGGTGCTCAACAACGGCGCCGCGTGGTACAAGGCGATGTGCCTGTCCAATCCGAAGAGCACTGGCACCAAGTTGTTCTCGGTGTGCGGGAACGTCGCGCGTCCGGGCAACTACGAGGTCGTGCTCGGCTTTCCGTTCAAGGACTTTCTCTATGATCTCTGCGGCGGGCCGCTGCCCGGCCGGAAGTTCAAGGCCGTGATTCCGGGAGGCTCATCGGTTCCGATCCAGTCGATGGAGGAGGCGGAGAGCACGCTGATGGATTATGAGGGGTTCGTGGCCAAGGGATCGATGCTCGGCTCGGGCGGCGTGATCGTCTTCGACGACACGCAGTGCATGGTGAAGCACATCGCACGGCTCGCGCGCTTCTACGCGCACGAGAGCTGCGCCCAGTGCACGCAGTGCCGCGAGGGCACCGCGTGGACCACCAAGATCCTCGAGCGCATCGAGGCGGGTGGCGGCACGATGCAGGACTTCGACACGCTCCTCGAGCTCGCGGATAACATGACGGGCAAGACGATCTGCGTGCTGAGCGATTCGTGCGCCGCGCCGGTCGTGTCGGGAATTCAGAAGTTCAAGCACGAGTTCGAGGCGCACATCACGGGCAAGCGCTGCCCCTTCCGTGCAACCGCGGCCGCGTGATGGCCGACACGCCGATGGTCACGCTGACGATCGAGGGACGCGAGGTGAAGGTGCCCGCGGGCACCTCGATCCTCGAGGCCGCGAAGGTCGCGGGCGTGCTCGTGCCTCACTATTGCTATCATCCCGGCCTGCCAGTGGCCGGCGTGTGCCGCATGTGCCTGGTCGAGGTCGAGAAGGCGCCGAAGCTGGCACCCGCCTGCGCGACTTCGGTCGCCGACGGTCAGGTCGTGCACGTCCACTCCGAGCAGTCGCTCAAGGCGCGCCAGGGTGTGCTCGAGCTGCTGCTCATCAACCACCCGCTCGACTGTCCGATCTGCGATCAGGCCGGAGAGTGCGAGCTGCAGGATTACACCTTTCGCGAGGGGCGTGCGGAAGGACGGCTCGGACCCGAGGCGAAGCGCTTCAACCCCGTTGAGGACTTCGGCGGCGACGTGCTCTACGTGCCGAATCGCTGTATCCTCTGCACCCGCTGCGTGCGCTTCATGGAAGACATCGTGCAGGATCCGGTGCTCAACGTGAGCGAGCGCGGCGACCGCGCGGTGATCGGAAAATTCGAAGGACACGATCTCACCGACGAGTGGGCCTCGAACGTCGTCGACCTGTGTCCGGTTGGTGCGTTGCTCTCCAAGGACTTTCTGAACAAGGCGCGCGCTTGGGAGCTCGACCGCACACCGAGCATCTGTCCGAACTGCACCCAGGGCTGCAACTCGATTCTGGAAACGCGCGACAACGTCGTCGTGCGCATGCGGCCGCGCTCGAACGCCGACGTGAACCAGTGGTATCTCTGCGAGAGCGGTCGCCTCGACTACAAGTGGCTGAATCCGTCGACGCGACTCGAGGCCCCGCTCGTGCGCCAGGGCGCGGACAAGCTCTCGGCCGTGGACTGGGACATCGCCATCCGCGCGGCGGCGACGATGCTCGGCGGGGCGCGCGTCGTGGCGCTCGTGAGCCCAATGCTTTCGAACGAATCGCTTTTCCTCGCGTCGCGTGTCGTCGCGCGCACGGGCGGGAAAGGCGTGTTTCGTGTGACGACCGGGCCCGAGGCGCCGTTGCCCGGCGTACCCGATCTTGCCCTGCGAGCCGAGCGCGCGGCAAACGTGAAAGGGGCGGAGCTGCTCGGCTTCACGAAGAGTGCGTCGCCGCTCGATGAGCTCCGGTCGGGTGACGTGCTGCTCGTCATCGGCGAGACGCTCGGCGCGGCCGATGCCGCGGCGCTGGCGCGTGCGAGCCAGGTGATCGTCGTGGCGCCGGCGATGCCGGCCGAGGCGCGTTCCGCATCGATCGCGCTGCCATCGTCGACCATGGCCGAGGAGGAGGGGACGTTCACGAATCTGCGCGGCCGCGTGCAGCGGTACTTCCAGGCAAATGCTGCACCCGGAATGTCGCGGCCGGCGTGGTGGATTCTCGGCGACCTGCTCACACAGCTCGGCGAGCCCACCAACATGTTCCTCGCGAGCGAGGCCTTCGCGTCGCTCGCCGCGGCGCGCGCCGAGTTTGCGGGGATGAGCTACGACACGTTGGGGCTCAAGGGACAGCTCATGAGCGGGCAGCAGGCAGTGCAGGAGGTTGCGCGGTGATGCTCGCGGCGATGGCTCAGGATCCGGTGGTCTACAAGCAGTTCTACGACGAGCTCGTGCCGGTCACGGGGGTTCCGTGGCTGCTCTTCACGATCGTGAAGATGATTCTCGTCTTCACCGTGATCATGGTGGGCGTCGCGATGCTCACGCTCGCCGAGCGAAAGATCTCGGCGTGGATTCAGGATCGCATCGGGCCGAATCGCACGGGCTACGGCGGGCTGCTCCAGCCGGCGGCCGATGGGCTCAAGAACATCATGAAGGAAGAGACGTATCCGGACGCCGCGTATACGCCGCTCTTCATTCTCGCGCCAATGCTGTCGTTCATTCCGGCGCTCATCACCTTCGCGGTCATTCCGTTCGCCGCTCCCTTCAGCACGCGCTGGGGCCTGG
>DATHJR010000427.1:0-2479 GCA_035286525.1 Gemmatimonadaceae bacterium
GGTGGGGCGCGTGGTGATGGTGGATCGAAGCGGCCACGATCGCGAGTACGCAGGGGCCGCGGACTCCGCGGCACGGTACTACGCGAATGGCGATGTCCTCATCGCGTTCGACAGTGCCGCGCACCGGCTGCGCGGCGACGATGTCCAGGGGGCGCTCGCCGAGAGATCCTCCTCTGCGCCTCCGCGAGGCTCGTTGTCCGCCGCGCTCGCCGCAGGAATGCGCGCCGCGAGCCAGCTTCGCGGCGACGCCGACTCGGTGGAGCTCGTGGTGATCTCTCCGTTCGCGTCCGATGAATGGGATGCCGCCACCGGCGCAATTCGCGCATCGTGGCCGGGCCGGGTGCGACTGGTGCGCGTGGCGAGCAGCGACGCGGGGCCGGCGCCAGTCAGCATCGATGTCCGCGGAGGTTCGCTCGACGATCCGGTGCGCGCTGCCGTGGAACTGCTCCCGCACGCGGACACGCTCAGCAAGCGCACTCGATTCGTCCGCCTCGATCGGGGAGCGCCGAGCAGCGGCGACACAACTTGGGCGAAGACCGGCGGTGCGTTCGTGCGTTGGCCGGCCTCCATCGATTCGAGCGGGTGGGCTGCGCGCGCCCGAAGCGACACGGCGGGTGGGGTGATCGCGAGCGGCGGCGAGAGAAACGCGGTCGTGGTCTCGACGTTCGTGCGCACCGTGACGCCGGCGGCCGGCCGCGTGATCGCTCGCTGGACCGATGGCGCGCCCGCCGCCACCGAGCGCACGCTCGGCGTGGGATGCGTGCGCGACGTAGCGATCCCGCTTCCGCGCGCGGGCGATCTCGCGCTGCGCGAGAGCACGCGCCGTCTCGTCGCCGCGCTCGCCGAGCCGTGCGGAGGTGGCCGCGGTATTCCAGGCTACGCCTCGGACTCCGCCCTCGCGCAGCTTCGCGGCTCCGGCCCGCTCGTCGCCACGCGCGCGCTCGAGACGCGGACCGCCGCTTCCGGCCGGCTCGCGACCTGGCTCCTCGCCGCCGCGCTCGCGCTGCTCATGCTCGAGCCACTGTTCCGTCGCCAGCGGGCCGCGGCATGACCGCGCTCGAGCGCGTCGCCTCAACCCGCCGCACGCTCGGCGCTGCCGTCTCCATTCGCGCACTGCTCTGGGCGGGCGCGGCGGCGGCCGCGCTTTTTGCGGCCGCCGGTATTCTCGATTGGCTCGTCGGCGCGCCACGAACCGTGCGCGCGCTCGCGGTCCCCGCAGC
Organism: Gemmatimonadaceae bacterium; assembly: GCA_035286525.1. Lineage (GTDB taxonomy): Bacteria > Gemmatimonadota > Gemmatimonadetes > Gemmatimonadales > Gemmatimonadaceae > FEN-1250. The sequence continues at coordinate 1,221 of DATHJR010000427.1, forward strand.
GCTCCTCGTCGCGCTCGCAACGGCGGCGTATGCGCTCTGGCGCGGCCGCCGCGTGCGCTCGCTCGCCCTCGTCGCACTCTGGCTCGAGGAACGCGTTCCCGAGCTTCGATACGCGCTCGTGAGCGCGCTCGACGCTCCGCACTCGAGTCCCGCGCTCGAGCGGGAGATCGCTGCGGTACCGTGGAACCCGGCCGTACGCCGGGCTGTGAGTCGCGCCCTCGTACCACCGCTGGTCGTGCTCGCCGCTGCCGCGACGCTGCTGTTCGCGCTTCCCGCCGGTGTCCGCGCGCGAATCTCCGAGCCGCGTCAGGGCGACGCGCTCCTCCGCGCGCCCATTCTTTCCGCACCCTTACGGAATCGACTTGCGCCGTTGACGGGAGAGGTTATTCCGCCGAACTACACCGGCGAAAGGCACATCACAATAGAAGAACCATCATCAATCGAGGCGCTTGCCGGCGGCCACGTCATCCTCCGCGGCCGCGGCGCTGCGTCCGGAATCACCGCGACCATCGGCAACGCGCCCGTCGCCCCCGCATCGCTCCGCGACTCCGCGGATCAATGGCGTCTCGAGATCGTGGTGCCAGCGAAGCCCGCGGCGCTCGAGCTCCACGACCGCACGTACGCGCGCACCGTCATCCTCGCGCCGCACGCCGACTCGCTCCCCGTCGTCACGCTCTCCGCTCCCGCGCGCGATACCGTCGTGCGCACGCCCAGGGGCACCCTGCAGCTCGCCGCCACCGCCACCGACGACTACGGCCTCGATGCCGGATGGTTCGAATACATCGTGAGCTCCGGCGAGGGCGAGACGTTCACTTTCCGCTCCGGCGTCGTTCACCGTGTCGACGCCGGCAATGCGCGCGCGGCGACGCTCTCCGGTTCGCTCGACCTCGATTCACTTCAGCTCAAGCCCGGCGATCTGGTGCACGTGCGCGCCGTCGCGCGCGACCGCAACAACGTCACGGGACCGGGCGTCGGCGCGTCGGAAACTCGCACGCTTCGCATTCCGCGAGCGAGCGAGTACGACTCGATTGCCATCGAGGGTGCGCCGCCGCCGGACGTCGACAGCTCGCAGCTGAGCCAGCGCATGCTGATCATCCTGGCCGAGAAGCTCGAGGCGCGACGCGCGAAACTTCCGCGCGCCCAGGTGGTGAAGGAATCGCAGGCGATCGGCAGCGACGAGGCGCGGCTTCGCCAGCACGTGGGCGAGATCGTCTTCGCGCGACTGGGCAAGGAACAGGGGACCGAGGATGCGGGGAGCA
>DATHJR010000428.1:0-4632 GCA_035286525.1 Gemmatimonadaceae bacterium
GATCGGATGGACCACCGTCCAGTGCAGAGTGAAGAACTCCACGGAGTTTCGCTCGAGCGCGAGCTGGTGAAAAACTCGCGTGCGAGCTCCGTCCTTTTCCTCGAAGCGAACCAGGCTGACGCGCGCCTGGACGTCGCTCAGCTCGCCCGGTTGCAAGTTCACGATGCGGAACATGAACCCCCGCCCGCCCTGATACGGCGCGATGATCGCGGAATCGCTGAATCCGATGCGCATGCGCGGTCGCGTGAGCCGCGCGATGAGCAGCCCGAAGACGATGACGAGCGACACGGGCCCTACGAATGACTCGAGGTTGGCGAGCCAGTTCGCAGTTGCACCGTAGGCGTGGATCGCCCCGGTGCCGGTGGTGGTGAACACACCGATGCTGTACGTGAACGCCTGGAGAAATGGGTCCGTGATACCCATAGCCTCCGTGCCTGTAAGCGCACCGTCGCCCAGCGACACGTAGGCGAGAGCGAAGCACCCGTTGACGAGCAGCAGCGCGCCCATCATCCAGAGGAAGAACATGGTCCAGCTGGCGTCGAGCGATGCGAGATAGAAACGCGCAAGGCGTTGCGCGCCGAGTCCGTATTTCTTGCTGTTCGGTCTGCCATCGCGGTTCAGAAAGCGCCCTCGCACCGCCTGCGCGACGACGGAGCCGAAGCCGAGGTCGCCCGGCCTGGTGAGTGGAGGCGGATCGTCGTCGAGGGTGGGAGCTGAATTCGGCGCGGTCATGCGGATCCGAGATGGAAGTGAGGCGTCCGGTCAATGATCCGACGCACGCACCCAAGATGCAAGCAACGCCCGCGGATTTCGGAGCGGACCCACGCGACGAGGCGCGGCTTCAGCGTTGTCGCACATCCTTGCGCTCGGCGGCCAGCGCTGCTCGCGCGGCGAACATTCCGCACAGTCCGTGAACGCCCGCGCCCGGTGGCGTGGACGCGGAGCACAGATACAGCCCCTTCACCGAGGTGGCGTACGGCACGCGACGGACGGCGGGACGAAAGAACAGTTGGCGGAGCGAGTTCTCGCCAGCGCCGATGTCGCCGCCCCAGAGGTTCGCATTGTCCACGTGCATCTCGGACGCTCGTGTCACACGGCGCTGCAATATGCAGTCGCGAAAGCCCGGCGCGAATCGCTCGATCTGTCGCTCGATCCTGTCGGACATGTCGACGTCGGACCCGTTGGGGACGTGGCAGTATCCCCAGAACGTGTGCGACCCCGCAGGGGCGCGCGTCGGGTCGAACAGACTCGGCTGTGCGGCGAGCACGAAGGGCTTCTCGGCGTGCCTCCCGTGAAACGGCGCGTCCTCGGATGTGGCGATCTCGTCCAGCGTGTTGCCGAGATGGAGGGTGCCCGCCTCCGCGCACGCACGATCGCGCCACGGCACCGGCCCGCTGAGCGCCCAGTCGACCTTGCACACGCCGGAGCCCGACTTGAAGCTCTCGAGCGCGCGACGGTAGCTGGTAGAGAATCGGTCACCGGCGATCGCCAGTGCCCCGCGAGGCGAAACGTCGAGGAGAATGCTCTTCGCGCTGGGGATGTCGCGAATCGAGGTGACCGGTGCATCGGTCTCGATCTCGCCGCCGAGCGAGCGCAGATACGATGCGAGCGCATCGGCGATGCGCTGCGAGCCGCCCGCGGGAATGGGCCATCCCGTTCGATGCGCCACGATGCCGAGCACGAGGCCGATCGAGGCGGTAGCGGCGTGCGTGAGCGGCATGATTGAGTGCGCGGCAAGACCCGCGAACAGCCCCCGTCCCTGCTTTCCGCGAAAGCGGCTCTCGGCGAGCGCGCTCGCGCTTCGGAGCGCAGAAAGGCCGAATCGGCCGAGCAGTACGGGATGCCGCGGGATGTGAACGGGCGCCAACGCATCGGCGGACAGCGCTTCCCACTGGTCGACGAAGGGCCGCACGAGCCGATCATAGGCGACGGCGTCCGCGCCGAGCGTGGCGCCCGTCGCATCGATGGACGTTCGCAGCACGGCCGGCGGACCGTCGTCGAACGGATGTGCCATGCACGCCGGCGGCTCGATCCATCGGAGCCCGTGCTGCGCGAGCGGCAGCGACCGGAAGAATGGCGTCGCGACGGCCATCGGATGCACGGCCGAGCAGGGATCGTGAATGAAGCCGGGGAGCGTGAGCTCCGCGGAGCGCGCGCCGCCGCCAATGGTGTGCTGCGCCTCGAGCACCAGCACCGAGCGCCCGGTCTGCGCGAACACGATCGCGGCCGCGAGACCGTTCGGACCCGCTCCCACTATGACCGCGTCGTAGCTCTGACGACGAGACATCGTTGTGCTCCAGTCAGATGGAGGGAGCATCGGGAGCGGGACGGGCGAGCGCGCGCGAGGAGTCGCGATGCCGGAGTGGCAAGGAAGGGACCACGAGGGTCACGCAGGTAGAGCGCGTTAACAAGTTACATGAGATACACACTGTAACATGGCGTCACTTTTAGGCTTAATCGTACATAATGTAGTTTATAAGGTGGAACCGCCACCGCGCTCTGTTGAACCTTTGGCCCGCGTCGTATTTTCGCTCATGCACACAACCGCTCGCATTTTCGTCATCGCCTGCGTACTCGGCGCCTGCGCTCATCCCAGACGCTCCGCGCCGCGCGCGGAGTGGACCGCACCTCCCGGCCCCGATAAGCATCCGTTCTCCGAGGTCGTTCGCGTGGGGCGAATGCTCTATCTCGCAGGCCAGCTCGGAACCGACAGTACGGGACATCTCGCCGGCGGCGGCATCCAGCCCGAGACTCGGCAGGCGCTCGAGAACATCAAGCGCGTGCTCGCGGCCAACGGATCCTCCATGGACGATGTCGTGAAGTGCACCGCGATGCTCGCCGACATCAAGGAGTGGGCGGCGATGAACGAGGTCTACGTCACCTATTTTCCGCATCACCTCCCCGCGCGCAGCGCGTTCGCCACCAATGGATTGGTGCTCGGCGGGCGCATCGAGCTGGAGTGCATGGCCACCCGTACCGAGGAAAAGCGATGAAGATGTCGATCCGGGCGTTCGCTGCTGCCACCTGGCTGCTCGCCATCCTGACACTTGCGCCGGTCGCGGCACGCGCGCAGTCGATGACGCTCACGGCCGACCAACAGGCGCTCCACGACATCTACAAGGAGTTGATCGAGACGAACACGGAAGACTCCGCGGGCGTCGGCAGCGTGACGAAGGCCTCCGAGCAGATCGCTGCACGCTTTCGTGCGGCGGGATTTCCGGAGTCGGACATCCACCTGCTCGGACCCACGCCGGACAAGCACGCCGTGATCGTGCGCCTCCACGGCACGGGCGCGAAGAAGCCAATACTCCTGCTCGCGCATCTCGACGTCGTCATGGCGCTGCCCTCGGACTGGACGACGGATCCGTTCAAGCTCGTCGAGAAGGACGGCTACTACTACGCGCGCGGCTCGATCGACGACAAGGCCATGGCATCGATCTTCGTCGCCAACATGATTCGCTACAAGAAGGAGGGCTTCGTTCCCGACCGCGACATCATCCTCGCGCTCACTCCGGACGAGGAGAAATCCGGGCTCCTCGGCGCCGAGTGGCTGGTGCAGAACCACAAGGATCTGATCGACGCCGAGTACGCGTTGAACGAGGGCGGCGGCGGGTCGCTCAAGAATGGGAAGCCGTTCCTGCAGGCCGTGCAGGCGACGGAAAAGGCGTTCACCAACTTCACGCTGACGGTCAAGAATCCCGGCGGGCACTCGTCCGTTCCCCGCCCCGACAACGCCATCTACCAGCTGGCCGATGGGCTAGTGCGATTCGAGCACTTCAAGTTCCCGGTGCAGCTGAACGACGTGACGCGCGCGTTCTTCTCGGGTACCGCCGAGATCGAGACGCCGGCGAACGCAGCGGCGATGCGCGCGCTGCTCAAGAATCCGGGCGATGCGACGGCGGCTGCCGCGCTGTCGAAGGATGTGCGTTACAACTCGATTCTGCGCACGACGTGCGTGGCGACGCGGCTGAGCGGTGGGCACGCGGACAACGCGCTGCCACAGACCGCGACGGCGCTGATCAACTGCCGCGTGTTTCCGAACGTGCCGATCGATTCGGTGCGCGCGACCATCATCAAGGTGCTCAACGACACCGGCATCGTGGTGTCGCCATCGGAGAAGCTGGCGCCGACCTCGCCGTCGCCGCTGACGGCGGAGCTCCTCGACCCGATCAAGACGCTGACGGGACGGATGTTCAACGGCGTCCCCGTGATTCCGTTCATGTCCACCGGTGCGACGGATGGCCGCTATTTGCGCGCCGGGGGAATTCCGACGTACGGCGTGTCGGGACTCTTCCTCGACCCTGCGGACATCCGCGCGCATGGGAAGGACGAGCGCGTGCCGCAGAAGTCCCTGTACGACTCGCAGGAATTTCTGTATCAGCTGGTGAAAATGCTGTCGACCGAGAGGCCGAAGGTTTAGGTCAGTAGTCGTAGATGTGATCGACGACGAACCCCGTTCGCTGCGCTTCGCCAAGCACGTCGAGGAGGTCGCGCGCGTCGGTCGCGAGCACCGCGCGCACGCGCTCTCTGTCCGCGGGGGTTTCGTAAGCCGTCACCTCGATCGTCCGGCCGGGAATCGACCAGCCGCGCGGCGCAGTCCCGGTGAACGTCACGATGCGATTTCCGGAGATC
>DATHJR010000429.1:0-5977 GCA_035286525.1 Gemmatimonadaceae bacterium
AACAGGCGCACCGGAAATGGCGGCTCTGTTCAGTCCGTCTTGGCAGCGCCAACCAGAAATGGCGTGCTCGTCGGCTGTGGCGAACCGCCTGCGGGCTCGTTGGTTACCGCGATCGCGGCCAGCGAATCGCTCGCGAGGGGGTACGTTGCACGCACGAGGGCCGAACCGTTGGCCTGCGGCGCGAAGGTGCCGGCACTCACCTTTTTCTGGTCGCGGGTGATCAGCCAGAGTTGGTAGGTGTGCCCGGGCGCCGCGGCGGGCAGGTTGTAGGCGACGAAGGTCCAGCGGTTCGTGGGCTGGTCCCAGAACATGCGCGCGTACGGCTGGCGCGCGCTCGTCGCGGCGGCGTCGATCACCTTCACGCCGGGGCCGGTGAGCCCCGCGACGATCGCCTGCTGTTCGGCGAGTCGCTGCTGCAGAACGGTCGTGCTGTCGCGCAGCTCGGAGCGAGCGACCGAGAGGCGCTGGATGACGGAGCGCAGGCTTAGGTCGTACGCGATCGCGCCGGCTGCGATGAGGAGCGCGGCGGCCCAGAGCCAACGCACGAGCGCGGGTCGAGCGGGTGCCGCGCCCGACGGCAGCGCCCCTCGCGGCTGGCGAATCGGCGTGACGATCTCACGATCGGCGACGGCGCGCGCCATGAGACGCGCGCGGATGCGCGATTCGCGCTCCGGCGCCATCGGACGCGCGGGGAGCGACGCGCCGATCGATGCCGCGTCGTCGCGCAACTCCGCGAGCTCGCGCGTGCACAGGGCGCACGTACGCAGATGCGCCTCGAGCGCACGGCGCTCCGAGGGCGAGAGCGCGTCGAGCGCGGCCAGCGCGAGCATCTCGCGCACCGCGTCGTGGCCGAGGGCGGCGCTCATTGCGCGCCCTCCCGATGCTGGGCGAGTGGGGCCCGCAGCTTCTCGAGCGCGAGGCGCGCGCGCGTCTTCACGGTGCCGAGCGGAAGCGACGTTCGCGAAGCGATCTCGCTTTGACTGAGCCCGCCGAAGTAGGCGAGCTCGATCACCTCGCGCTGTTCGGCGGGCAGCCGTGCGAGGGCGACGGCGATGTCGCGTGCGCGCTCCGACGATTCGGCGTCGCGCTGCGGATCCGGCGCGGGGGCCATGGCGTCCGCGCGATCGCCGGCATCGGGCGAGGTCGCGGCGGTGGTGTCGAGCGGATCTTCGGCGCGGCGGCGCGACGCGCGCTGGCGATCGAGCGCGCGACTCCGCGCGATCGTCGACAGCCAGGTGGAAACGGCGCCGCGCGACGCGTCGTATCGTGCTGCCTCGCGCCACGCCTGCCAGAACGTCTCCTCCACCGCGTCCTCCGCCTCGTCGGCCTGACCGAGCAAGTAATACGCGAGCGTGTGAATCGTCGTTGCATACCGATCGTAGAGCGCGCCGAGCGCTTGCTCGTCGCCGGTGGCCATGCGCGCCACGAGTGCCGCGTCGGTATCAGCGGCTTGCGGGGACACGGAGTTCTCGGATGGGTACGTTCACGGAGCGCGCGGCGGATTCATCGTGCGGGAAATGTAGGATGCCTAATGAAGGGCGCCAGAGTACGTTGTGGAGAAACGATGTGGACGTACGTCTCTACCGAAGTCTTGACGCACGGGGGAGGACATGCTGCGGTTCCTGGGATTGATGCTCGTGCTCGGTGCGCGCACTGCCTGTGCACAGACCGGCTCGCCAACTCCGTCCGGCGCGATGACCGCGATCGTCGCCGCAGATTCCGAGTGGCTGGATGCAATGCGCCAGCACGATGCCGCGCGCATCGTCGCTCCGTATGACGATGATGCGGTCTTCATCACCGGCGATGGAACCGCGATTCGGGGCCGGGATCGCATCGCCGATCTTTACCGCACGAGGTTTCACAAGATCGTGCGTGTGCTAGACGGCGGTATCGTACAGGAGGGAACGCGGGCGGTAAACGATTCGCTCGTGTTCGAGTGGGGGCACGGCGGATTGACTTACACCGATTCGACAAGCGCCGAGCACGCGTCCTACGGTCCGTACCTCACCGTGTGGCGCCGAAATCGCACGGGCAAGTGGTTGATCGTCCGAAATCTTGTGTTCTGACGCACCCTCACATCGCCTGCGCGATTGCCTGAAAGCGCGGCGTCTCGCGTATCGGATCGAGATCGGTGTCGTGCTCGATCCATTCCTTGTGTCCAAAGCCTCTGTCCACGGCGGACTCGAGACTCGAGAGCGCCTCGTCGGTCATGCCGAGCAATGAATATGCGCAGGCGATGTTGTACAGCATGGTCGAGTCTTCGGGGTCGATCGCAAGCGAGCGGCGGATGTATTCGACGGTCCGGTCGCGATCGCCCGTCTTCGCCAGAATGGCGGCACCGAGATTGGTCGCTCGCGCGTCGTCGGGGTTGAGCTCCAGCCGTTCGTTGATGAGCTTGAGCGCGCGAACGCGTGCGTCATCGGCCTCTGCGCCCATGCCCATGTCGCTGAGGACGACCGAGAGAAAATTCGGCGCGAGAAAATCCTCCGGCCGCAGCAGCGATGCGCGCTCGAACATCTTGGCGGCGTCTGCGTTCCGACCCTGCGATTTGAGCCCGCGGGCGTAGAAGTACGCAGCCTCGTAGAGCTTCGGATTGAGCCGCAGCGCCGTTTCGAACTCCTGATCCGCTTCCTCGAACCTCTTCGTGAGCGAGACCGCGATCCCGCGTGCCACATGCGCCTCGGCCAGGTCGGGCTCCAGCTCGAGGGCTCGCCTGCTGGCGATGTCGGCCTGGCGCAGGTTGAACTCTCGAGCATCCCAGTTGGTGTAGAGCAGCGAGCACGAGTCGGCCACGCCAGCGTGGGCGAGCGCATACTCCGGATCGATTTCGATCGCCCGATTGAACATCTGCCGGGCGTATTCCACGCTCTTCCGTCGCCACTGATGGAAGTACTGTCGCCCGCGCAAGTAGTAATCGTAGGCCTGCACGTTGACCGTTCGCGGCTTCTCGATCGCCTGCTTCTCCCCCTCGGTGAGGATGACGCGGAGCGCCTTCACGATCGCCTGGGAGATGTCGTCCTGAATCGCGAAGACGTCCTCCAGCTCGCGGTCGTATCGCTCCGACCAGAGATGATAGCCGTCGGCGACGTTCACGAGCTGCGCGGTGATGCGGAGCTTGTTCCCCATCTTGCGGACGCTGCCTTCGAGTACCGTCGACACCTTGAGCTTGCGGCCGATCTCGCCGATGTCTTCGTTCTTTCCCTTGAACGCGAACGACGATGTGCGCGAAGCAACCCGCAGGTTCTGGATTTTCGTGAGCGCATTGATGATCTCCTCCGCCATTCCGTCCGTGAAGTACTCATTGTCCGGATCGGCGCTCATGTTGGCGAAGGGTAGTACGGCCACGGATTTTGCCGCCGAAACGATCTGATTCGGCATCGTCTGCGTGTCCGTCGGGGTGTCGAGACTGCTCGAGCCCAGCGCCTGGGCGAATAACGCCGAGGTCTTGTACCGGTCCGAGACGTCGGTCGACATCGCCTTGAACAGGGCGCGCTCCACGCTCTCCGGCACACTTGCCCGCAGCTCGCGCACGTGTCGCGGTGCCTCGGTAAAGCGCTTTGCGAGGATGGCCTGCGCGGTCGCTCCGGTGAATGGCCGCTGGCCCGAGAGCATCTCGAAGAGAACGCACGCCAGGCTGTACTGGTCGCTTCTCCCGTCGAGCTGCTGCTCGCCCGCCGCCTGCTCCGGACTCACATACGCGGGCGTGCCCACCATCATCCCGGTCTGCGTGAGCATCTCCGTCTGGGAGCCCGCCGTGCTGACCGCCTTCGCGATCCCGAAGTCCATCACCATCGGCTCGCCCTCGTGAATCATCACGTTTTCGGGCTTGATGTCGCGATGGACGACGTTCTGTCGATGGGCGTAGTCGAGCGCGGAGGCGATGCCTCGCGCGTGGTGAATCGCCTCGTCGATCGGAAGTTGCTGTTGGCGGTCGAGTCGCTCGCGAAGGGATTCGCCCTCGACGTAGGGCATCACGTAGTACAGAATGCCCTCGATCTCACCCGAATCGAAGAGCGGCAGGATGTGCGGATGATTGAGTCGCGCGGCGACCCGGATCTCGCGGAGGAACCGATCGGGACCGAGCGAAGCCGCCAGCTCCGGGTGGAGCACCTTGAGCGCCACCACGCGGTCGTGCTTCGAGTCCTGCGCGAGGTACACGGTGGCCATCCCGCCGCGCCCGAGCTCGCGATCCAGGCTGTACGTCGGGGCGAGGACTTCCCGGAGGCGCTGGATCGGCAGGATCATTCTGGTGTGGCCATTCGATTCGGGGACGCTTTCAACGCGCAATCGGGTGACGCCAATGTAGGGGGTGCGAAAGGTGCGTCCAGAATCCGGTTCGCCACGACAATATTACAATGCGATAGCCGGAACTCGAACCCGGACGGGTTTCACCACTGGATCCTACGTCCGGTCGCTGGCCCGGCGACGCACGTCGGTCCCCCTCGTGCGCGGTGCGCCATGCTCGAAGGCTCTCACGCCTCCTGGAGCAGCTCGTGTTGCAGGGCGAGCTTGATCATCGGCACCATTGCATTCCAGCGCTCATTGCCGACAGCCGTGCCTTCCGCCTTCATGCTCCGTTCGATCTCTCCCAAGATGTACTGAGCCACCTTATTGTGCGGTGTTTGCGCAATGATCTCGCGACTGATTGAGCAGTGCGTTCTGCACGCGCCCTGATAGTCGGTGTATCGAACGTTGTACGTGTCCATCCCCTCGTGCAGGTGGGGATTGAGCGAGAACGAAAACGAGAGCTCACTGAGGCTGTGCGATTCGGGACTCTTGCGCGTGAATGCGCCGGGTGCGGTGCGCTTGCTCACTGGCTTCCTTTGATGATCGCGTCGCCCTGCCGCGCGATTGGCACTTACCTGCATCAGCTTCTGTTTCCCTCGGGGTCTGCAGTATAGCAGTCGGACCTACCAGTGGCTCACCAGCATCAACCCCGAGAGAGATATTCAGAGCGAGCGCGCTCCTCGAGCAGAAGGTCCACTGAGCCTCACCAATGAAAACGTTTGGCGCAGCCTTCCCTGCGCGCATGAGAACGCTGTAAACACGGGTTCTTGGACGCGATTCGCGAGCGCCGCCTCTCGGTTGCTACCCGATGCGCCTCTCCGACGGCAATGTCTTATCGGTAGTCACGTGCGTCGCTTTGGCGTCACATCCTGCCGAGATTAATCGCGGGCTGGCGCGGGCCGCCTCGCAGTCTGCGGCCCACCACATTCTCATCAGGAGTTTTGTGCATGACGTCGGACTCTGAAGCGTGTATCAAGGCTCTCGAGACTCACGTGTTCGAAAGCTTGAAAGACTTCGGCCAGCGCATCCACGAGGAGCCGGGAGTCGAAGGAGTGAACATCTATCCGGTGAGCAAACAGAACGGATTTGCCCAAATAACGCTGTCGTTCTTTCGCAAAGGCGATGCTGACGACTCCAGCATTGTGTTCAGCTGCACGAACACCGGTTCGATGCTCGTGTCCATGTTCATCGCAGGCAACCCGTGCAACAGCCCACCACCGCCAACAATCGTGACTCGTGACTGGGTTGATGACACGGTCGCGAAGTTTGTTAGGGCTGTGTTCGCACGTCCCGCCGCATCCTAGCCCGCTGAGCGCGCAGCTCCTGCTGGAGCGTCCGCGCGATCACGGCGAGGCGCTGATTCGCCAGCAGCCCGATTGAAGTCGGTTCGTCGAGGGCGAAAGGGCAGCGGCCATTTTGCAAACGCGCTGTAGCAGTAAACGAAAGGCTCAATGCGTTGCAACACCATGCGAAAGCCGGGACTCGAACCCGGACGGGTTTCCCCACTGGATCCTAAGGCCGGTCACCGCCCCGGCAACGCATCCCGCTCATTCGTACCGAGTGGCACTGAGCGGCAGGCAAGTGGACGAAAGCGGCGCGTGAGTGCGACCGCTACTACGACTCCTGGCATCGACTCTGCCTCTGAAGCGCCCGGGAGATCTGAACTGGCATTCCAGTGAGTCCCCCTTAG
>DATHJR010000430.1:0-16361 GCA_035286525.1 Gemmatimonadaceae bacterium
CCGGCACTACAATGCGGCGAACGGTGTGCAGCGCATTCTGCAGCGCTACAAGGAGCTGCAGGACATCATCGCGATCCTCGGCATGGACGAGCTGGGCGAGGACGACAAGCGCATCGTCGGCCGCGCGCGGCGCGTGCAGCGCTTCCTCTCGCAGCCGTTCGCGGTGGCCGAGCAGTTCACCGGCATTAAGGGCAAGTACGTGAAGCTCGAGGAGACGGTGGAATCGTTCGAGCGAGTCGTCGCCGGCGAGTTCGATGAGCTCCCCGAGCAGGCGTTCTACATGGTTGGCTCGATCGACGAGGCCGTCGAGAAAGCCAAGTCCATGAAGAGCTGAGCGTCGTGCTGAAAGTCTCCGTGATCTCGCCGGAAAAGGTGCTGTACGAGGGCGATGCGGCCTCGGTGGTCGCGCCCGCCTTCGACGGCGAGCTCGGCATCCTCACGGGTCACGCGCCGATGATCACCGCCCTCGGCAGTGGCACGCTGCGCGTGGAAGGCGGGGCGGGAAACCAGCGCTTCGCGGTGATGGGCGGCTTTCTGCAGGTCGTCGACGATCAGGTTCGCGTGGTGACGGAACAGGCGAAGGCGGTTTAGTCGCGCACGCACATTGCACTGGAACGCGCGGGCCTGTGCTGCTGGGCCCGCGTTTTTTATTGGAGAGACATCGTGACGCCACTGCGATCGTTTTCGGTGTTCGGAGCCGTCGTTGCGCTCTCACTTGCGGCATCGCCACCGTTGCTCGCGCAGATGCTCGGCGCGCCGGTGCTGCAGAATGCGTTCACGAACAGTGGCTTCACCGTTGGTGTGGACTACGGATCCGGCAATCGCCAGCAGAGCTACGGCGGAGCGGTTGCATGGTCGCCAGCGACCGGGATCTTTCAACTCGACGCCGGCATCGCCTATCTCCATAGCAGGAACGCGTCCGGTACCGCGACGTACGGCGCGAGACTGATGGTGCCTGTGCTCACCCGGACTTCGGCGTTCGGCGTGTCGCCGTTCGTGGGAATGGGAGGTGCGAACTTCAGCGGCATCAACGACTGGCAAATTCCACTCGGCATCGCGGCCGGCTATCGCCGTGCGCTCGGTGCGAATGGCCGTGGCATTTCAGCGTATGTTTCGCCATTCTACTCGTGGGCACGCGTACGGCAGGATCAGCAGACTCTCACGCATGGGCTGTTTCGCGTTTCTATCGGAGTCGACGCCGCGGTGTCACAGTCGGTCGGCGTGACGCTCGGATACGAAACGGGCGCAAAGGCAGGTGAAGGACAGCCCGGCGCAACCGGCGGCATCTTTGGACTCGGCGTTTCGTATGCCCTGAATCACGGAAAGCAGGCAGAGAAGGCGCGCGCGCCGAGGCCGAACGCGAGGCCCGATTCAACATCGAAGCCCGATTCAACATCATAGAAGTTCTCACTCATCGAATTCGAGGAAGATCAATGCGCACTCGTTTCTTGTTCGCAAACCGCATCGCAATTTCCTGCGCCGTGGTGGCTCTGTCTGCGGGCTCGGCATCCGCGCAGGCGTGGCACTATCCCACCTTGCAGACGCCGGATATCTCCACCCGCGACTTCGGCTTTCTCGTCGCCGGCGGCGGTGACTATGGAACGAGCGCGGTGGCACAGTGGCGCGAAGGGCTCGCGCCTGATGTCATGGTGAACTTCGATGTCGGGGTCGCGACGCCCACCAACAACACGATGTTCCTCGCGGGCGCGGGACTTGGCTACTCGCTCATGAAGGCCACGCAGGAGACGCCGATCGATCTCATCATCACCGGCGGATTGTACGGCGCATTCGGAGATCAGAGCTTCGTGCGCATCCCGGTCGGCGTCGTGGTGGGTCACCATTTCCCGCTCGCGGGCAGCATGGTTCTCACGCCGTTCGTCTCGCCCCGCCTGTCCGTGGATATCTGCGCGAGCTCGTGCGACTTCGTCGTCGACAACGAGGTCGTGGCTCACACCGGCACCGATCTCAAGCTCAACTTCGATCTCGGCGCGAGTCTCGATGTCACGAAGACGATCGGCATTCGCGCAGCGTTGACGATTGGCGGCGTCAGCGACGGCAACAGCCAGACCGCGTTCGGCATCGGTCTGGTGTATCGCCCGAACATGGCGCCGCGCCGCTAGGTTGCCAGGTGCACGGCCGCCTCGCGGCCGTACACTGTGGCGGGCACTTCTGCCCGCGGCACGCCTGGTGAGGAGCGTTCATGGACACCTCGACCGCGCCGGCGATCCTGGTCGTCGACGACAATGAGGACAACGCGGAGATCGTTCGCGCGTTGCTCGAGTCGCGCGGATACCCCGTGATCGTCGCGCACGATGGCGACGCGGCACTGGCGCTCTTCGAGTCCGCGCGCCCACCGCTCGTGCTGCTCGACGTATTGATGCCGGGGCGCAGCGGCTGGGAAGTGTGCCGGCTCATGCGACAACATCCCGAGCACGGCCGCAGCGTGCGCATCATCATGCTCACGGCGCTCTCGGACTGGAACGACAAGCAGTCGGCGATCCAGACGGGGGCCGACGACTACATCACGAAGCCCGTCAATCTCGCCGATCTCGAATTGCGTGTCCGGCGAAATCTCGCGCTCGTGGCCCCGCGTTCATGACTCCGGCTCCGCGCGCCTTCCTCCTCGCCGACCACGTCGACGGAGCGCTCGCGGAAGCGGCGGAGGTGCTGCAGCTCGACGTCGTCTCCGTGCACCCAGCCGCGCAGCTTCCCGCGGCGATCGACGCACACGCCTCCGCGCGCGCGATCGTCGTGACGACGGACGATCCATCGCTGCTGCGCTCGATCGTCGAACACGCGGCCGCGCGCCGCATTCCGGTCATCCTCGCGGGTGCGGACGACGTTGCCTACCGCCGCGCGATCGAGTTCCGCGTCGATGAGTGGTACCCCGCCTCCGCGACCCCCGCCGAGATCACCTGGCGCATTCGCTCGGCGATCGCGCGCGTGGCCGCGCAGGCGATCGCGCTGTCCCAGCGCATCGACCAGGTCGAGTACGAGGAGATGCTCTACGATCCGCTCACCGGGATGCCGACGCTTCCCGTGATGCTCGAGCGCACGCGCGGGCAGATCAAGGATCGCGGCGAGGTCATCGTCTACTATCTGAACTTCATTCGCTACTCGAAGATCGAGGAGATCTACGGCTGGGAGAAGCTCGATCAGGTGCTCGAGACCACTGCCGCCGCCGTGCGCGAATTCCTCGACGCCAGCGCGCTCGGCACCACGCGGATGATGGTCGGTTTCGCCAACGATGATGATTTCATCTTTCTCCAGATTCCCTCCAAGGGCAAGCCGACGCCGACGGATGCGCAGATCACGGAGGTCGGGCGCGAGCTGCAGCTCTACGTCGGCAACCGACTCGAGGAGGTGCACGGCGAAGATGTGTCGTCGCTCTTCGACATCTACATTGGCTCCTCGCACGTCTACTACACCCCGAAGATTCGGTTCGAGCGTCTGATCTATCGCGGTGTGCGCGAGGCGGCGAACGCCGCGCGCAGCGTGGAGCAGCGCGAGCGCGGGCGCCGTACCGCCGCACTCAAGAGCGTGTTGCACGACGGCTCGGTCTACATCGACTTCCACCCGATCGTCCTCGCGGAGACCGGCGAGATCTTCGGCTATGAGGCGCTCGCGCGCGGCGTGCCGCGTAGCCTTCGCAGCCCCGAGGTGATGTTCGAGGTCGCGGCCGAGGCGGACCTCGTGTGGGAGCTGAGCCGTCTCTGTCGCGCGCGCGCGCTCGCGGGCGCGAAGGACCTGCTCCGAGGCGACCAGCTCCTCTTCGTGAACGTCGATCCGCACGACTTCGCGGACCCCGGATTCGGCGTCCTCGATTCGATCGACCCGCGGCGCATCGTACTCGAGATCACCGAGCGCACCGCGATCAAGGACTATCCCAAGTTTCGCGAGCGCCTGCGCTCGTTCCGCGAACGCGGCTTCCGCTTCGCGGTCGACGACGCGGGCAGCGGCTACGCCGGCCTCGGCTCGATCGCCAACCTCGAGCCGGACTTCATCAAGCTCGACATCTCGCTCATCAACTCCATCGACACGAACTTCATCAAGCAGAACCTCGTCGAGACGATGGTGGGCTTCGCGAAGGAGCAGGGCGCGATGGTCATCGCGGAGGGAATCGAGCGCGCCGAGGAGCTGGAAACGGTCAAGCGCATCGGCGTGCCGCTGGTGCAGGGATTCCTGCTCCACCGACCGGAGCGCGCGGCCGTGCACGCGGGCGCGCACTCGGCCAGCGTCTAGGCCGCGGCAGCGATCTGTATTTCGTTCAGCCGTCGAGCAGCCCCGTGACGAGGGCCGCCGATCGCGCGGATGCACCCAACCCCTTCTCGACGATCTCCCGCGCGCGCAGACCCTCGGCGCCGCGCGTGTCGGGGCGCGTGAGAAGCGCTTCGAGTCGCGCCGTGATTGCCGAGCCGTCCGTCACCGACGCGCCGGCGTCGTGTGCGATGAGCGTCGCCGCATCGCGGCTCTTGTCGTGGCGCGGCCCGAACAGCACCGGCACGCCGAATGCCGCTGGCTCGAGCACGGAGTGCAGCCCTGCGCCGTGGAATCCCCCTCCCACGTAGGCGACGTCCGCGAGTGCGTACAGGTCGCCCAGCATCCCCACTCGATCCACCAGCACGACGTCCGCGGACGCGTCGCGCGGAAGCGCGCTCGTTCGCGCGACCGACAGCCGATGCGAGGCCGCCCAGCGCTCGATGTGCGCGAGGTGCGCGTGCGTCGGCTCGTGCGGCGCGATGATCAGCCGTGCGTCGGGAACCTGCGAGTGCATTGCGATCCACGCGGGGAGCAGCTCGCGTTCGTCGGCTGGCCACGTCGAACCCGCGACGAGCGTGGGCCGATCGCTTCGGAGCGGCGCGAGCAGCGATTCGCGCGAGGCACTGTTCTGCGCGCGCGCCCAGACCTGGTCGAAGCGCGCGTCCCCCGTCACCGAGATCGCCGCCTCGCGCACGCCGAGCTTCATCAATCGGATGGCGTCCGCCTCGTCCACGGCGCCTACCGCATCGAACGCCGCGTACGCCGCGCGAGTGAACGCGCCGGCGATCCACGAGCGGCGTCCGGAGCGTTCGGCGAGGGTCGCGCTGAGCATGGCGGTGCGCACGCCGCGCGCGCGCGCGGCGGAAACGAGCGCGGGCCACACGTCCACCTTCGAGAACGCGAGCACGCGCGGCGACAGTGCGTCGAGGACCACGCGCGCGTCGCCGCGCGAATCGAACGGCAGGTATTCGGCGAAGTCCGCATCGAGGGAGCGCGCGAACGTTTCGGCGCTCGGCGAGAAAAACGTGTACGCGAGCTGCAGATGCGGCTGATCCGTGCGCAGCCTCTCGAGCACCGGACGCGCCTGCAATCCCTCGCCAACCGACGACGCGTGCATCCAGACGAGTGGCCGATCGCCGTTGCGGGATTCGCGATTCCATTGTCGGTAGCGCTCGCGGATACCACGCCGTGCACGGAAGGTCGCTACGAACTTGCCGCCGCGGGGCGGAGCGACCGCCGCAGCGATGCGCGCGAGTTGTATCGCGCCTTCGTACGCGCCGCCGAGGAGAAAATTCACTGGAGCACGCTCGCCGCCAGCAGCGAGCGCGGCAACGATTGACAGATGTTGCGCGTCAATCGTTGCATCGTTAGTCTTTCCGCCGAACGTCGCGCGCGCTCGCGCAGCGCGGCGCTGGGTGAAGGATTCCGCCCGATGTCGAACCCTGCAACGAGGAGGTGATCCATTGTCTAGTGACCAGCAGGCGGCGAGGATCGCTCGAAGCCGTTGAGGCTCGGAAGGTAGCATGACCGGTGGTCCTCGCCGCTCGGTCTGATATTGTGGGGTTCATCGTCGCACCAGGGACGGTGAACCCCACTGCCGTTTGTGCCGGCCGGAGCGAGCGAGTCGGTGTCTCAGCGCTTGGCCGCGAGTGTGAGCGCGGAGTCGATGGCCTTCCGGAAATTCGCGACCGGCTGCGCGCCCGTCACCATCATGCCGCCGATGAGAAAGGTCGGCGTCGACTCCACGCCGGCCTTCGTCGCGCGATCGATGTCCGCCTCGATCATCGGCTTCGTCACGTGGCCCGACACGCACTTGCGGAATGCCGCGAGCTCCACGCCCTGCGCCGCGGCGAGCGAATCGAAGGCCGGCTGGGGAGCGGGAAGGGACTCCCACTTCTTCTGCGTGGCGAACAGCGCATCGTGCATCTCCCAGAACTTGTCCTGCGCCGCGGCACACATCGCCGCTTCCGATGCCGCGAATGCGTTGTGGTGCATCGGGAGCGGAAAGTTCACGTAGGCCAGCCGCACCTTTCCGGAGTCGACGTACGCGCGCTTCAGCTCCGAGTAGCTCTCGTCGTGAAACTGCCGGCAGTATGGGCACTGAAAGTCGCTTACCTCCACCGCCCACACGGAGGCGGCGGGGTTTCCCAGAATTCGCGCGTGGTCCGCGCGGCGAAGAAGCAGGCTGTCCGGGCCGTCGGCAGCGCTGGAGGCGGCGTTGGCGCTCGAGCTCTTGCTGCACGCGAGCACGACGGCAAAGGCGGCGACGACCGCCATGAGTGGGTACCTGCTCTGCACGTGCTCCTCTACTAGTATGTGGAGATGATGCGCCGCAGTTCGTTGGAGCGGCGGTCGAGAATGAAGGTGTGCCCGTCGTGCGACACGATGGCCGACGCGAAGCCGAGCGAGCGCGCGAGCCCGATCGTCTTGGTCGTCTCGCCGGAGATGTCCACGATGTAGACACCTTCCGGGCCTGCGGCGACGAACAGCCGCGGTCCATCGATCGATGCATCGTACGCGAACCGCGCATCCGTCCAGACGCTGCGCAACTTCGGATTTGGAGGGTCCGTGATGTCGATCAGCGCGACCCCTTTCTCGCCCATCGCCACGGCCGCGATTCCGCGGTCGATCACCGCGCGGAGTCCGGAGCCGACCAGGGGGACGGCTCCAATTTGAACGAGCGAATCGCCCGTGATCCGGAGCGACACGAGCTCGCGGTCCGTGGATGCCCAGAGCACCGCGCGCGCCTCGTCCAGCACGATGTCGCGCACCTGAGCGCTCAGCGACGTGCCGGGCCACGTACGCACCGAGTCCGCGCTCACCGGAATGCTCTCGACGCGATTCCCGGTGGCGACGAAGATCCGCGTGTCGGCGGCGGCGATCGCACTCACGTTCGCGCGCTCCACCAACACTCCGGGGCCTCTCACCGGCGGATAGATATAGAGACCGGTGCGCGAGCCGAGCGCCAACCACGCCGTGCGTGGGGCGAGATCGATGGCTCCGATGCCGTGAAGGCCGTTCGCGCGCGCGCCGAGCGATGTCAGACGGGGATCGAGCGCGGAAAAGAGCTCGACTCCCTCGCTTCCGCCAACGACAGCCACCTCATCGCGGATCGCCAATACGTTCGGCTCTCCCTGCAGTTCGATCCCCACATTTGGAATCTTCAGCGACGGCGTCCCTCGAAAGGCGATGGCGCGGCGCTCGTCCAGCTGTCTGCCGATGAAGAAGCCCGCCAGCCCGCCGGCAGCCGCGCCCACGATGGTCAGCCCCGAGCCCTTTTGCTGACCGCCCTTGCCGAAACTGAATCCGGCAAGTCCCCCGATGAGTGCGCCTACTATTCCCAAAACCAGCGCGCGGGGCCGCGGGTGCGTGATCTTGCCCGAGGCGGTGCTGTCGCTGAGGCGTTGAGCGCCCACAGAGGGAGCGGAGCTCGCCAGAACGAGGGGCACGAGGATGCAGCCGGCCAGCCGTGGGGGGATGCGCAGCATGCCGGAACATACGACACCGGTCACGGATGCCGCCACCGCGGACGTAACCGGGCTCAACGGATTGTTACTCAAAGAGTTGACACACTTTACCGGATTCTTGCACTGTGTGGTACCACACTTTAAGTTCGTGACTGTTCGGTTACGACATTTCCGAAAAAAGTTCCATGTCGTGATCGGTTCATTTGGTAATTCCGTCGGGTGACATGGGCTCTCGTCCAAGGTCGCCCCATGCGTGTCGTGCCGCCGCATGCAATCGAACCGCCAAAAGGAGGTACACCCGAGCGGTATGAAGGGGGGAGGCGCACCGCGAATGTCGCGAGCGCTCGAAAGCCAACCAGACAAGATCCATCGTCGTCCACACACCTTTTGGAAGAGGTGGCAAGGAGGAAGCATGGGACGTTCTGTTAGGTCAGTTATTGCCGTCGTGTGCGCGTTGATTGCGCTTCCGGCTCTCGCCGCAGCGCAGGATGCCGTCACGATCACTGGTCGCGTAACCAGTGCGGAGGGCGGTGCGCCGCTCGGTACGGCTAGCGTTACTGTCGAAGGGCTTGGTGCCGTTACGCTCACCCGCGATGATGGGCGCTATACGCTCGTCATTCCGGCCGCGCGCGCACACGGGCAGCAGGCCACTATCGTAGCACGCTTGATCGGCTACAAGGCGAAGCCGGCGACGATCACACTCGCGGGCAACGTCACGCAGGATTTCGCGCTCGACGTCAATCCGCTCCGGCTCGGCGAAGTCGTCGTGACGGGCGTTGGACTAACTACTACCGCAGAAAAACTGGGCACCGCGATCTCGACGGTCGATTCGTCGCTGATCACGCGCTCGCACGAGAACAACGTCGTGGAAGCCCTCGCCGGCAAGACGCCGGGCGTGTCGGTCAACAGCCAGTCTGGCGACCCGGGCTCCTCGTCGTACATCCGCATCCGCGGCATCAAGTCGCTGTCCGGCGACGCGCAGCCGCTGTTCGTCGTCGACGGTGTACCGATCGACAACTCCGTCATGACGGCCGAAGATCCGACGGCTGGTGTCGCGGCGCCCAATCGGGCGGCCGACATCAATCCGAACGATATCGAAACGGTCACGATCCTGAAGGGCGCGGCTGCCGCGGCCATTTACGGCGCTCGCGCATCGGACGGTGTCGTGCTCATCACCACGAAGAGTGGCCATTCGGGCGGCACGCACTACTCGCTAGGCTCCAACTACTCGTTCGACAAGGTGAACCGGAAGATTCCCCTGCAGACCGATTACGCGCAGGGTTCCGGCGGCGCCAGCGCGGTATGCGGCGGCCCCGGCTGCCGTCTCACCAGCAGCTCGTTCGGTGCGCTCGTCCCGTCGGGCACGCCCACCTACAACCACTTCGACGAGATTTTCGATACCGGCCACAACTCCGACAACACGCTCTCGGCATCCGGCGGAAACGACAAGACGGTCTTCTATCTCTCGGCCGGCTACACGGACCAGGCGGGCGTCATCGTCGGACCGAACGACAACTACAAGCGCACGACGGTCCGCCTGAAGGCGTCGCACCACCTGTTCGATCGCCTCACCGTGGGTGGCAACTTCTCCTACGTCGATGGCCGCGGCCAGTTCGTCCAGAAGGGCTCCAACGTGTCCGGACTGATGCTCGGTGCCATGCGTACCGCGCCGACGTTCAACAACCTGCCCTATCTCGACACGGCCACGCAGACGCAACGCTCGTATCGTTACCCGGAGCCGGTGCTCTTCGACAATCTGAGCGGCCGCGGCTACGACAATCCGTTCTTCGTGATCAACGCGGATCAGAACACGGGTGAGACGAATCGTGTGTACGGCAACGTAAACCTCAACTACGACGCCACCGATTGGCTTAAGATCGACTACACCCTCGGTGCCGATTATTACAGCAACCAGCTCCTCGACGCGCAGGCGCAGTCGTCCTCGGCATTCGCAACTGGACAAATATTCCGCACGGACGGCAATAACCTGCAGATCGACCACAACCTGACCGCGACGTTGAGCCACACGTTCAATCCGTCGTTCTCGGGTACGTTCACCCTTGGTCAGAATCTGAACGCACGCCGGTTTCGCGAAACGGACGTCAACGGAGAGAACCTCGTTGCCGCCACGCCGTTCAACCTGCAGAACACCACGGCCTGGATTCCGACGGAGTTCCAGTCGCTCGTGCATTCCGAATCGTATTTCGGACAGGCGACCGCCGACCTCTTCAATCAGCTGTACCTGACGGCCGCCCTACGTAACGACGGCTTCTCCACCTTCGGAAACAGTAATCCCCGCGCCTGGTATCCCAAGGCGAGCGTGGCGTGGACGTTCACGAACGTTCTCGGTAAAACGGACCAGAAGGGTGCGTTCAGCTTTGGTAAGCTGCGGGCCGCGTACGGCGAGACGGGCAGAGAGCCTGGCGTGTATGCGACCAACACCGTGCTCATTCCCGGCGGATCTTTTGCCTCGGGCTTCGGCGACTTCCTCAACGCGACACAACAGGGGAACGGTGGACTGTTCTCGAGTGGCGCGCTCGGAAACCCGGACATCAAGCCAGAGCGCGAGAAAGAATTCGAGGGCGGTGCAGACCTCGGCTTCCTCGATCAGAAGGTCGATCTCTCGTTGACCTACTACCGGAACAACTCGGTCGACGTGATCCTACCGCTTCCGATTCCGCTCAGCTCCGGGTACGCCACGGAGCTGGAGAACGGCGCCAAGTTGCGCAACACGGGATACGAAGTGGCCATGAATGTGCGCCCGATTACCCGGCCGAACTTCTCGTGGGATTTCGGTGTGCAGTGGGCGAAGAACCAGACGAAAGTCATTGACTTGAAGGGTGCCGAGTTCGTCGAAAACGTTGCGCAGTTCGGCGGTACGTTCGCCGGAGCGACGGGAGCGGCGACGCTGGGTGGTGATATCGGCCTGCGCGGCAACGATTTCGTTCGTTGCAACCGCGGTCTGTTCGTGGGCGCTGATAGCATCGACGCCGACGTTTGCCAGGGCGCTCCCAAGAACGCGTTGTACATCGGCGCGGACGGCTTCCCCATTCTGGATCCGACGGACCGCGTCATCTCCGATCCGGATCCGCACTGGACCGGCTCGATCCGCACGAGCTTCCGCATCAGCAAGTTCCAGTTCTCGGCACTCGTCGATCACAAGGAGGGCGGCGATGTCTGGAACGGCACGCGCGGCGCGCTCTATAACTTCGGAACGCACAAGGATACGGACATCCGCGGCCGGATTCTGACTTTCGGATCGGATTATCCGTTCCTCACCGGTCCAGTTGCTGGTCCCGGCGCCGGAACACCGGTCGTCATCGATCAGAACTGGTTCCAGGGAAACGGCAGCGGATTCAACGGACCGTCCTCGGAATTCATTGAAGACGGCACCTACACGAAGCTCCGCGAGGTTTCCGTAGCGTACACGTTCGACGGAAAGTGGGTGCCGAATCTCATCGGCCTCACCTCCATCGATCTGCGCGTGGCAGGACGTAACCTGGCGACGTGGACCAAGTACAAGGGAATCGATCCCGAGACGAACCTGGCCGGCTCGGCGTTCGCCACACAAGGTGTCGACTACTTCAACAACCCGCAGACTCGGTCGATCGTTGTTTCGGTCGGCCTGAATCGCTAAGCGAAGGAGAATCCCAAGGTGAAAACGCAACTCAAGGGAGCGATCTGCGCGGCGGCGTTGCTGGTAGTCGCGGCAGGTTGCAACAATTTCCTAAAGGGTGGGGATCTGACCAAGGATCCCAACAACCCGCTCAACGCCACCCCGAAGCAGTTTTTCGGCTCGGTGCAGTCGAATTTGTGGGAGATACAGACCAGCGATCTCGCCCGTCTGACGACTCTCTGGATGCAGCAGGCCGTTGGCGTCGCGCGGCAACAACTGGGTGTCTACGACTACACCGGTGTTACCGAAGGTACGTTCGACGGGCAATTCGCGGCAGCGTATGGGGGAGGTGGAATCCTCGATCTCCGTAAGATCGACTCCATCTCGATCGCATTGGGCGACAGCCTCTCCCTCGGCGTAAGCAAGGTCGTGGAATCCTGGATGATCGGGACAAATGCCGACATCTGGGGAGACATTCCCTACAGCCAGGCCGATTCGTTCTTCATATACCCGCAACCGGTTCTCGATCCGCAGCAGGCTGTCTACGACCACATCCAGACGAATCTGTCGGAGGCGATCGTGGAGCTGCAGAGCGGAATTGGAGTCGGTCCAGAGGAGACGGATCTCGTGTACGGGGGCGATCCGCAGAAATGGACCGAGCTCGCGCACACCCTCAAGGCGCGCTTCTTTCTTCACACCGCCGAGATGCTTGGAACGCCGGCGTACGCGAGTGCGCTCGCGGAAGCCGCTCAAGGTATCAGCTCGAACGATGGTGATTACATCGCCAATTTCTCCGGCTCACAGGCCGGTGAAAGCAACCCGTGGTGGCAGTTCGTCGATGCCAACGGCACAACCGGACGAAACGGCGACCTCATCGCCACAGGCTCGTTCCTCGAGAACCTGATGTCGACGACGCACGATCCGCGTTTCAGCGATTACTTTCATCCGGGAAGCCTGGACACGTACGATTTCAGTCCGGTTCGCGAGAATCCGGTCTATCCACAGCCGTTCGTGACGTACAACGAGAATCTGCTGATCATGGCAGAGGCTCAGGTCCAGACAGGCGCGGCCGGTGCGGCTCTGACGAGCCTCAACACCGAACGTGCGGCTTGGTCAATCGCCACCCCGTGGCACAGCGCGTTCACTGTGCCGGCCGTTGGATCGGCGACGCTGGCTGCGATCATGAACGAGAAGTACATCGTCCTCTTTCAGAACATCGAAACGTGGAACGATTACAAGCGCACCTGCGTCCCGCATCTCACGCCGATCAACGACACGAGAGGCGGTGTCATCCCCGGGCGTCTTCTCTATCCCCTGGGTGAACGCCAGACGAACACGAACGTCCCGCCGGTCAACAGTCAGCCGGCGCGCAACTGGAACGATCCGAACGCCTGCTAATAAGCTCGATCGAAGGATTCGGTAGCTGATTTGGCACGAGCAAACGACCCGGTGCGCCTCAACGGCACACCGGGTCGTTTGTTTTTCTCGCTACTCTTGACGCTCCCACGCACCAACCCCGTATATTCCCCTTATCCATTGCTTGAGGAAGTCATGCGCGTTAGGTACCTCGCTCCGGTCCTGTGCGTCCTGTGCGCCTGCTACGAGTCCGTTCCGATCGAGCTCGCAAGGGTGCAGCCCGGCACCAAGATCCGCATCTCCCTGACGGACGCGGGGGCGGACAGTCTGGCGCGCTACCTCGGGCCCGGCGTCGAGACGATCGACGGAAAGCTCATCTCCACCGATGACCGCGGCGTGTCGCTCTCGGTATCGCAGGTGGCCATGAAATCCGGCCAGGACCAGTTCTGGAAGGGCGAGACCGTCATGATCCCGCGCTATTCGCTGAGCACCGTGCAGGCGCGCCGGATAAACAAGTCGAAGTCTCTCCTGCTCGGCGGCGCCTTCGTCGTGGCGCTCGCGTCGATCAAGCTATCCGGCGTGGCCGGCGGAAACGGCGGTAGCAGCGGTAATGGCACCGGCGGCAAGCAATAAGAGCGCGGCGCTGTCCGCTCGCTGCCGCTACACTAGTAAAACGCCAGCGTCGCTCGCGACAGGTTGTTTTCGAGCGTCCAGGTAATCTGCATTCCGCCCGGTCGCACGCTGATCGATTCGCTGCTGATCGCTCCACTCGACCCCACGGCGTGCGCCTGAAACTGAATCGTGCTGCCGCCCCCGCCCATCACCGACTTGGATAGAACGAAGTTTTCCTCGGCCGACGCCGTAACCTGGCCGACCCGGGTACGCTGGCCATCTCGATTGACGTAAATGTCCACATCGCCCCAATGATGATTGACGATGTGAAGCGTCGACGACGCGTCGCTGGCCATGTCATCATCTGTGAGTCTGTGCTTCGCACATCCGGCTAGAACGCCCGCAATCACGAGTGCAGCCAACCAACGCTTGCGCATTCTCCCCTCCATCGGACATCGCCCGGTACTCTGCCTAATCACGCGCCGGGCCTTCGCTCCGTCAAGCCTTCTTTACGACCAGTCGCTCCACCCGACCGGTTATCTCCCGGGACCGACATTAGGGGCACTAATTCTGCTTCCGCCGTCGCGGGTGTAATATTACGTCGCGGGCCCCGACCCTCTGCCGCCGCTGTACCTTCTTAAGTAGCACGCGCGTCTATAGATGCACCCGCAATAGTGTCATTTTGTGCGCGTATCGTGATAGCGTTCGACTACGCAGCACGTCTTCAATTACATGCTCGGAGGTCTATGCGCACGACGCGGTGGAAGATTGCACTCGTATCCAGCGCGCTGATCGGCGCGCAAGCGAGCGCCCCCGCACTTGCGGCGCAGGATACGGCTCCCCTCGCCGTCACGCCCCCCGCCGCCGACGCGATTCTATACCCTTCGACTCTGGACTTCGGCACCGGGCTTATCGACATCCCGGTCGCGTGGGTCTCTCCGAACTCAGGCGATATCTGGATCACCGCGTCCGGCAAGGTCGTGAATTACTGCGGCACCGTGTGCACGATCAACTTTCAAGACAAGTTGAACACGAACCTCTCCATCGACACGCATTGGGCGCAGCGATTCTCCGTTGGACTGTCAGTCTATAGCCAGAATCCCAACTACGGATTCTTCGGCCAGGCGCTGATCCTCAAGCAGCAGCCGAGCAAGGCGTGGCCGTCCATCGCCGTCGGGTTCAGAAATCTCGGGCCGGACAGCCACGAAGATCGTTTCCTCGTGGGCAATGATGTCTTCGTGTCGCCGACTGGCGGAATCACCGATACCGTTCCTGCGTTCGCGAAGCACTTCCACTCCGCTCCGACCGTCTACGCGGTGGCCACGCGC
Organism: Gemmatimonadaceae bacterium; assembly: GCA_035286525.1. Taxonomy (GTDB): domain Bacteria; phylum Gemmatimonadota; class Gemmatimonadetes; order Gemmatimonadales; family Gemmatimonadaceae; genus FEN-1250. The sequence continues at coordinate 14,640 of DATHJR010000430.1, forward strand.
GAGATCACGGCTGGTGCCAACGGCGCGGCGAGTTTCAGCCTCGGCTACGGCAGCGGAATCTTCCACGACGACGGGAATCTCGGCCGCAACTACAACGACAAGGGCACCATCGTCAAAGGACTGTTTCTCGGCGCGCGCTACGCAGTGCGGCCGAGTACGAACACGACCGTGACGATTCTCGCCGAGAACAACGGATGGGATTGGAACGCGGGTCTCGTCGGCAACTGGCGCGGACTTTCGCTGGGAGTGTACGGCACCGAGCTGGAAGAAGGCGGCAAGAATCCGAGCAAGGGCACACTTTACACCGTCTATAACTACACCAAGTTCAACGCGTCGCTCGGATACAGCGGGAATCTTCACGACATCGTGCACGGGACGATTCTGCGCGCGCGAATCGGAGAGCTCGAGCAGGAGCAGCTGCGGCTGCGTGCGCAAATCACCCAGCGCCAGCACAAGATCGAAGAGCTCCAGGTTGCGCTGCAGAAGGCGCAGGGTGGCGAGCTGGCGGAGGTTGCCAAGCGTCGCGAGCAGCTCGATGCACAGATCCAGGAAGAGCAGGAAGCCATCAAGCGCGCCGAAGAACGCCTGAATCAGCTGCAGGGCGGGTCACCACCACCACCGACGACCACGCCTCCGCCAAGCACGACCACGCCCCCGCGCTAATTCGAGACCCAGGCCAACGATGATCTTCTCCGTTCCTCGATCCCTTCGCGTTGGATTGCTGCTTGCCATCGCGGCCGCCGTCGTACTTCCTGGCACCGCGAGGGCGCAAGAGAACTATCCCCAGACGCTGTACTGGGGCGCCGGCCTCATTGACATACCCGTTGCGTGGGTGTCGTCGGTGTCCGGCGATTTCGCCCTGAACTTCTCCGGAAAGACCTTCCACGGCGCGAAGGCCTCTCCGGGATTATCAGTGCTGAATGGTCTCAACACGAATGGCTCGATCTCATTCTCCTTTTTTGGGCGCCTCGAGACCGGCCTTTCGATCTACTCCGACAATCCGGAATGGGGGCTGTTCGCGCAGGGGCTGCTTCTCAACGAGGAGACCTTCCGGCCGAAGTCCGGTCTGGTGCGTTGGGTCCCTAGCGTTGCGGTCGGGATGCGGAACATCGGACCGTACGATCACATCGATCGCTTCACTGCAGGCTACAACCTCTTTCCGGGTAGCGCAGCGGACCCCGGGAAGCAGCACCTCGTCGATTCGCTGCACCAGAATTTCAGTACCGGCAACACCGTCTACGGCGTGGCCACCAAGACGTTCGCTCTCTCCGAGCTGAATCCAGGATGGGGAAACACCACGCTCGGTTTCACACTCGGATACGGCAACGGGCTATTCAAGAATGACGGCGGCCTTGGCTCCGCGTACGCATCGAATTCGTGGAAAGGCGTGTTTGGCGGCGTGAAGGTGGATCTCTTTCCCACCTCGCACAGTACACTGTCATTCATGGCCGAGAACAACGCCTGGGATTACAATCTCGGCGCGGCCTATGAGTGGCGCGGCCTGCGCGCCGGCGCGTACTGGACCGAGATCGGCGCGACGCGCGCCGACACGATCTCCGCCGCATCGAAGCTGTTCGGCTACAGCAAGTTCTCGTTCACGCTCGGATGGTCGAACAACGTGCTGGCGCTCCTGCGCGGACATGCGCTGGACCGCCGCGTGGCCGAGCTGGAGCGGCAACGCAAGTTGCTCACGAGCGAGATCACGGCGCGCCAGCAGCGAAT
>DATHJR010000431.1:0-2478 GCA_035286525.1 Gemmatimonadaceae bacterium
CGGCAATGCGCTCATCCTCGAGATCATGCGCTTCGCCAATGAGCTCATCGACACCGAGTCGCTCAACCTGCCCAACTCCAGCCTCGTGCGTCCGCAGGAGCTTCGCATGGCCGAGCAGCTCGTCACCAGCCTTGCCGAACCGTTCGATCCGACGAAGTACAACGATGAGTACCGCGCCAACCTCATGCGCCTCATCCACGCGAAGATGAAGGGGAAGAAGGCGAACCTGAAACCGGAGCCCGGGGCCGAGCGCGACGCGCAGGTGATAGACCTCATGACGCGCCTTCGCGAGAGCCTCGACGGCGGGAAGAAAAAAGTCGTGGTTCGCTCGCAGCCGCACGAGGCGGCCGCACGCGAACGAAAGACCGGTGCCAAATCGAAGGCAGCCAAGCCCGCCAAACGCGCCAAGCGTAAAACGGCGTAAAGGCGCGACCGATGGCCGAACGTGTAAAGCCGGCGGTGCGGCGCAAGCTGTCCGAGTACCGCCACAAGCGCGACTTCTCGAAAACCGCCGAGCCGTCCGGGAACGAGGTGCGTGCGAAGGCGAAAAAAGCCCTCGTCTTCGTCATCCAGAAGCACGCAGCCACCAATCTGCACTTCGACTTCCGTCTCGAGCTCGATGGCGTGATGAAGAGCTGGGCCGTGCCCAAAGGCCCGAGTCTCGACCCAACGGTGAAGCGGCTCGCCATGCAGGTCGAGGATCATCCCATCGACTACAACACCTTCGAAGGAACGATCCCGAAAGGCGAATACGGCGGCGGAACCGTGATGCTCTGGGATCGCGGCACGTACACGTCCGCGCTCGACGATGAAGATCCGGTCGCCGCCATTCGCCGCGGCTACGCGAAGGGGGACCTCAAGATCATCCTCGAAGGCAAGCGCCTCCACGGCTCGTGGGTGCTCGTGCGCACGCGCCGCGGCTCGGAGGACAAGCCGCAGTGGCTGCTAATCAAGCATCGTGATGAGTTCGCGAAGGAAGGCGCTGACATCGTCGCCGATGTCATGACCTCCGTTGCATCGGGACGCACGATGGAGGAGATCGCGGACAACAGGAAGCGAAAGGTCTGGCACTCGAACCGCTCGTCGAGCGCTTCTCCGCCCGCCGAGCCGAAAGCGAAACGCGCCACCGCCACTGCGCGCACGCGCAATCCTCCTTCCCCTCCAACCACCGCGGCCCGCACCTCCTCCGCGAAAGCACTCGGCGCCGGCGCCCTCGATCCCATGCTCGCCATGGTCGGCACCGACATCCCGGAGGGGAGCGACTGGACCTTCGAGCCCAAGTACGATGGCATTCGCGTGCTCGCCTACGCCACTCCGGACTCCGCGCGGCTCGTCACGCGCAACGGGAAGGACAAGACCGCGCAGTTTCCCGAAATCGCCGAGGCGGTGCGCAAGGTTGCGGCGCGCGGCCGGCGAGCGCTCGTCCTCGATGGCGAGGTCGTCGCCCTGCACGACGGGTCGCCGGCACGATTTCAGGAGCTGCAGCATCGGATGCACGTGAAGGATGCGAGCGCCATCGCCGGCTTCGAGAGCAGCGCACCGGCCGCGCTGATGGCATTCGACATCCTCCTGGACGGGGAGGATGTGCTCGTGCACGAGCCGTGGACGAAGCGCCGCGCGCGGCTCGAGAAGCGCTTCGCCAGGCACACGTCGCCAGAGCTTCGGCTCACCGAAGACGAGGCCGACGGACGCGCGATGCTCGCGCGCGCGCGCGCCGCCGGCTGGGAGGGGATCATCGCCAAACGCACCGACGCGCCATATCAACCCGGCGCTCGCTCGCGCGACTGGCTCAAGCTCAAGATCGAGTTTCGCCAGGAGTTCGTCGTTGGCGGATGGACCGAGCCTCGCAACACGCGCCAGCACATCGGCGCTCTCCTGCTCGGCTACTACGACCGCGGACGCCTGATCTATGCCGGCAACATGGGCGGCGGCTTCGACAACGCGGGACTGGCTGAGATGTACGAGCTGCTCGCGCCCTCCGAGCGAAAGACCTCTCCGTTCGATGAGACGCCGCGGCCGCGCGAACCGGTGCACTGGGTGACGCCGAAGGTCGTCGTCGAGGTGAAGTTCAACGAGTGGACGGCGGATGGAAAGCTGCGCCAGCCGATCTACGTCGGCACGCGCGATGACAAGGATCCGCGCACGGTTAAGCGCGAAGGAACGAGCGTGCAGAAAAAGAAGAAGGCCTCGCGCACGCCCGCGCGCGCGAAATCCGCCGCGAAGAGTCCCGCGAAGCCATCCGCGAAAAAGGTCGTGCGCGCCACGCCACGGAAGAGCGTGGGCGCGACGGCGAAGACGAGCAAGGGTGGCGCGGTCGAACAGCAGCTCGCGGCCATCGAGCAGAACGGCGGCGACGGTGACGTCGAGATCAAGCGCGGCGTATCGCTCCACGTGTCGAGCCTCGGCAAAGTCTATTTCCCCGGCGACGGTGTAACGAAGGGCGACGTCATGCGCTACTACGCGCGCGTCGCGTCCGTG
>DATHJR010000432.1:0-10051 GCA_035286525.1 Gemmatimonadaceae bacterium
CTGCTCTGATCACGAGCCGCCGAATTGGCGATCGCTGGCATCCGCACTCGGTGATCCGGCTCTGGTGGGAGCATGGAGAGGTGGTGCGAATCCGCGACTACATGCACATCCGCCACATTTTACGCGATGCGCGCATCGAGCCCGCGTCCGAGCCGCCCGAATCGGGATTCGTCGTCGAGCATTGATGGTCCAGTTAGCTTTCGCGGACCGAACATCATCGTCTCGACACATCCGAGGAACGCTCGTGGCTCCCCAGTTCATCTATGTAATGAAGGACCTGCGCAAGGTCGTCCCGCCCAGCCGGGAGATTCTGCGCGGCATCTATCTGTCGTTCTATCCCGGCGCGAAGATCGGCGTCCTCGGCACCAACGGCGCGGGGAAGTCGACGCTGCTCAGGATCATGGCGGGCGTCGACCAGGATTTTCAGGGCGAGGCATGGGCCGCGAACAACACGCGCATCGGGTATTTGCCGCAGGAGCCGCTGCTCGATCTCACCAAGGATGTGAAGGGAAACGTCGAGCTCGCGGTGACGAAGAAGCGTGCGCTGCTGCAGAAGTTCGAGGCGATCTCGATGAAGTTCGCGGAGCCGATGAGCGACGACGCGATGACGAAGCTGCTCGAGGAACAGTCGAAGGTGCAGGAGCAGATCGACTCGCAGAATCTGTGGGAGCTCGACCGGAGCATCGACATCGCGATGGATGCGCTCCGGCTTCCGCCGCCGGATGCGGATGTGAACACGCTGTCGGGTGGTGAAAAGCGACGTGTCGCGCTGTGCCAGGTGCTGCTCGACCAGCCGGACATGCTGCTGCTCGACGAGCCGACGAACCATCTCGATGCGGAGAGTGTGGCGTGGCTCGAGCGGTATCTCGCGGAGTTTCCGGGCACCGTCGTGGCGATCACGCACGACCGCTACTTCCTCGACAACGTCGCGAAGTGGATTCTCGAGCTCGATCGGGGGAGCGGAATTCCGTACGAGGGGAACTACAGCGCGTGGCTCGAGCAGAAGCGGACGCGCCTCGCGCAGGAAGAGAAGAGCGAGTCCGCGCGACAGCGGTCGCTGCAGCGCGAGCTCGAGTGGGTGCGACTCGCGCCGCGTGCGCGGCAGGCGAAGAGCAAGGCCCGCATCCAGAAGTACGAGGACCTCGTCGCCTCGGACACGTTCGAGAGGGTGTCGCAGAACGAGATCATCATTCCGCCACCTCCGCGGCTCGGCAACGATGTCGTGATCGCGAAGGACGTGCGGAAGAGCTTCGGCGACAAGCTGCTGTTCGAGAATCTCACGTTCTCGCTGCCACGCGGCGGAATCGTCGGTGTGATCGGGCCGAACGGGGCGGGGAAGACGACGATGTTCCGAATGATCACGGGCGAGGAAAAGCCCGACTCGGGGACGATGGTCATCGGCGACACGGTGCAGGTCGCGTACGTGGACCAGGGACGCGAGCTGAATGGCGAGAACACCGTGTATCAGGAGGTGAGCGGCGGACTCGACACGATCGCGGTGGGAAAGAAGGAGATCAACACGCGCGCATATCTGGCGAGCTTCAACTTTCGCGGGGCTGATCAGCAGAAGAAGGTGAAGGACTTGTCGGGTGGGGAGCGCAACCGGCTGCATCTCTCGAAGCTGCTCAAGAGCGGCGGCAATCTGCTCCTGCTCGATGAGCCCACGAACGATCTCGATGTGGACACGCTGCGCGCGCTCGAGGAGGCGCTGAACGACTTCGCGGGATGCGCGGTGGTGATCTCACACGATCGCTGGTTCCTCGATCGCGTGGCGACGCACATGCTGGCGTTCGAGGGCGAGAGCGAGCTGGTGTGGTTCGAGGGGAACTACAAGGAGTACGAGGCGGATCTGCACAAGCGGAAAGGCGCGGAGGCGGACCAGCCGCACCGGATCAAGTACAAGAAGTTGGTGAGGGGGTAGGAGGACGAGGTGCGCGCTCGGTGTGACGATACTCATCGCGGCCTGCACACCGATCGCGCGCTCGCAGTCAGCCGCTACTGCTGCTACGCCCGATAGCGGGCCGGCGCCAATCGTCACGACTGCATTCTCGTATACCGGCGAGGTGGTGGGCGATGTGGCAGGCGGAGCGCGGCGCGGTGCGACATACACCGGTGCCGCCGCCGCGCAGATCACCGTTGCGCTCAGGAGAATCGTCGGCTGGAGCGGGCTCGAGCTCTTCGTCTTCGTGCTCGACACGCACGGTGGCGCGCCGAGCGATCGCGTGGGGGACGTGCAGGGCGTGAGCAACCTGCAGGCGCCCGAGAGGCTGCGGCTCGAGGAGCTCTGGCTTCAGCAGAACGTCTTCGGCAACCGGCTGTCAGTGCTCGCGGGCAGGTACGATCTGAACTCGGAGTTCTACAGGCTCCAGTCGGCTGGGCTGTTCGTCAACAGCTCGTTCGGAATCGGTCCCGAGCTCGCGCAGAGTGGCGCTGCGGGTCCCTCGATCTTTCCCAACACGTCGGTGGGCGCGCGTGTCGCTCTCAAGCCATCGCCCAATGTCGTGCTGCGCGTGGCAGTGCTCGACGGCGTGCCGGTCGATCGCGCGCACGGCATTGCGCGACTGTTCGCGCCAGGCGACGGCGCCCTTCTCGTCGGTGAGGCGGCCATCCTCGAACGTCCGGATTCCGGGGATGCGTCGCACAATCCCCGCTTTCGCGTCGGGCGCGGCGTCGCGCGATCGTACACCGGCAAGATCGCTATCGGCGCGTGGTATTATACGGCTCGCTTCCCCGATCTCGCCGACACGCTCTCCACGGGAGAGGCCGTGCAGCATCGCGGAAGCCGCGGCGCATATGTCATCGCCGATCGCATCTTCTGGTCGGCGAAAAACGGAGGCCCGGCTTCGCTGAGCGCATTCGCACAGCTCGGCCTCGGCGATTCGAGAGTCAATCGGATCGGCGGCTACGCTGGTGGCGGATTCACGTTCACCGCACCGATGGCGCGCCGGCCGCGCGACGAGCTCGGCTTGGCGATCGCGTCGGCACGCACGGGATCACACTACGAGAGACTCCAGATCGCATCGGGCGCAGGCGCGAGCTCCGAGACGACAGTCGAGCTCACGTATCTCGCTCCGTTCGGATCGTGGCTCGCGGTGCAACCGGATCTGCAGTACGTCAGGCATCCCGGGAACGCACCGGGGGCGCGGTACGCGCTGGTGCCGGGACTTCGCGTGGCGCTCTCACACTGAGCCGTGCGCTTCCGGCCGGGTGGAGAGCGCCCGCCTTCCGTGGTAGGATTGAAGATCTCCTTCGGAGGGTCGCATGAGCTTTCATCTTCGCGGTCCACGCCAGTGGTGCGTCGCGCTCGCGCTCGGAGTTGTGGGTGTGGGCGCCTGGAACAGCTCTGCCGCAGCACAACAGAAGGAACACGCTGCCCGCGCAAGCAAGGTCGAATACGAGGGATGGCGGCAGTACATGACCAACTGCGCGCGCTGTCACGGAGACGACGCGGTAGGTGGGGTCATGGCGCCCGACCTCCGCGCGTCGATCACAAAGGGCGCCATCAACCAGGCTTCCTTTGAATCGGTCGTGAGTGCTGGCCGACCCGGAAAGGGAATGCCGCCGTTCAAGGGATCGCTCAACAAGGAGCAGATCGCCGCGATCTACGCGTACGTGGACGCGCGCGCCAAGGGGCGCTTGCCGGCTGGCCGGCCGAGTTGAGGAGCCCCATCTGGAAAAAGGACCGGGCCAGCACGCACCGTCACGGCGCGCCCGGGCTTCGGACTAACGGAACACTCCGAAGTGCCCGAGCAGCCACCACAGCAGGATGAATATGAGAACGGTGCTAAAGCATCCGCCGCCGAGTTTCTTCGCGCCGTAGCCGGCGGCGAGACCGCGTAGAATCTTGCTCATTTCGTTCTCCTGATGTAGAGGCAGGGCGCGAGAGACCGCCTTGAACCCTACGCACAATCTCGACCAATCGCCCGGACCGGGGAGTGCGACTTCACGTGGCAGAGGTGTGAGCGATCGAAACATGATTCCGCGACTTTGGCGCTTCCTTCGCCGCCTGATTTTCGCGGTGCTGGCGTTCGCGTTGATATTCCCAGTGCTGTACAGTCTTGCCGTTCCCGAACAGCGCGGGACGCCTCCCGCGATGCCGGAGCCGTCACCCGGGATGTACCGAGTGTTCGTCGCTGATTGGGGATATCACACTTCGATTCTCGTCGAGCAGCCGCGAGGATGGATGCTGGGACCGCCCGGGAAAGAGCGCGCGACCTTCCTCGAGTACTCGTGGGGCGACCGCATGTTCTACATGCAGGCCGACTACCGGCCGCACGCTCTGTTCGCCACGCTCGTGCTTCCAACCGCAACGGTCGCATATCTCGACGGGTCGTCCGACCCGCCCTCATTTGGCGGCGCGCGCGCGGTCTACGCGAGCACCATCGATGCGACGACAGCTCACACGCTGCTTGTCGAATTGGAGGCCACGTTCGAGCGCGCGAGTGACGGAACTCGTCTCGCACCCTATCCCGCCGTTTCGGGCTACGACGGCCGCTTCTATCCGGCGTACGGTCGCTACCTCTGGACGCGCGACTGCAACTGGTGGACGGTCACCCGTCTTGCCGCCGCTCATCTCGCCGGCGCGGCGACCGGCACTCTATTCTCCGGACAGGTAGCGGGCCGATTGCGTGGCTTTCGTCGCGTGACACTGGAACCCTAACGCACTCACGGCTCCGTCCTCACGATCGCGTTAACGTCCTCGCTCGCCTACCTCATCCCCGCGACTCGTCCGCCTCGCGACTGCTCCACCGGACTCTCCTCGATCACCTTCGCGAGCACTCGCAGCGCCTCGCGCGTGGCTTCGCGACCGTACGCCGCGTAGCCGAGCAGCAGCCCTTCGCGGCCGTCCATCATCGACGACGGCGCCGATCGCGACATCGGGGTTACGAGCACACCGCGCTCCGACGCCGCCCAGCTCACCGCGACCGCGTCGACGCCGCGCGGCAGGAGCCCCAGCAGCCGCATCCCCGCGGGCGCGGGTCTCACCTCGAGTAATCCGTTCGTCATCTCCGGAGCGAGCTCCAGCAGATCCATCTGCCGCTGCCTGTACAGATCACGCGTACGGCGGATGTGCCGCGCGAAATGGCCGCCCGAGAGAAACTCCGCGAGCACCGCCTGCTCCGGCACCGGCGTGTGCATATCGCTCGCGAGGCGGGCGCGCGTCACCGCCTCGACGAGCGGCGGTGGCAGCACAAGAAACCCCACGCGCAATCCTGGCGCGACCGTCTTGCTGAAGCTGCCGATGTAGATCACGCGTCCGGCACGATCGAGCGCGTGCACGGCGGGAATGGGATCGGTGTCGTATCGGTACTCGCCGTTGTAGTCATCCTCGAGCACCCACGCATCGGCTCGCGCGGCCCAGTCGAGCAGCGCGAGACGCCGCTCCAATGAGAGTGCGACGCCGAGTGGCGCCTGGTACGAAGGCGTGACGAACGCGAGCCGCGCGTGCGGTGCGCGTCGCTCGCCCTCGTGCACATCGAGTCCATGTTCGTCCACCGGCACGCGCACGATCTGCGCGCCCGCCGCCCGCAGCGACGCGCGCACGGGCCGGTATCCGGGCTCCTCCACCCACGCGGTGTCGCCCGGATCGAGGAGCACGCGCGTCATCACGTCGATGCCGTGCTGCGCGCCGTTGACGACGATCACCTGATCGGCGGTGCAGCGAACACCGCGCGCGGTCCTCACGTAGTGCGCGATGGCCTCGCGGAGCGGCGGATAGCCGCGGAGATCCGTGAAGCACAGGAGCTCGCTCGCGCGCGTTCTCCAGAGCCGGCCCACCATGCGCGCCCACAGCGCCACCGGGAACTCATCGATCGCGGGATATCCGAGCGCGAACGGAACCATGCGGTGCGCCGGACGCGGAGAGTTGAACTCATCGATCATCGCCTGCGCGGCGCGCGACAGACGCGGCGGTCGTTCGGGCGCCCGCGGCGTGCGCCCTTCCATGCGAATCGACGACCTGCGATGGGACTTCGTGTTGAGGCTCGTCGCGACGCGAGTGCCCGCGCCCGAGCGCGCGGTCGCATAGCCCTCGCTCACGAGCCGCTCGAATGCCTGCAGCACCGTCGTGCGCGAGACGCCGAGATCGTCGGCGAGCGCGCGCGTGGATGGCAGCCGCGCGCCCGGCGCAAAGCCGCCGTCGAGAATCGCGCTGCGAAAGGTCGCATACAGCTGGCGATGCATCGCCTCGCCGCCTTCGCGCCGCAGCGCGAGGTGGGGCGTGAGGGCATCGGCGACGCGGGCTCTGGTCATGGCTGAACCGGGGGTAATGGACTTGTCAGGGCACCAACTAATGGCCCTACAGATAAAGCCATCCTAGGCACAGTTTAGCGCATGAACCCGGGTTCCGCACCGGGCGTTCGCGAAACCGTCTCTAATTGAGAGGTACGCATGCAATCCATTGTTGTTTCGCTCGCAGCCGTTGTCTCGCTGCACCTCGCCGCCGCGGGCTCCTCTCTCGACGAGAAGAGCTCCTACATCACCACCCTGGGCAGCGACACCGTCGTCGTCGAGAGCGTCGTTCGCACGCCCAACCGACTCCTGGGCGACATCGTCGTCCGCGTCCCCGCCACGGTTCGTCTCCACTATGACGTAGAGCTGCGCCCCGATGGCTCCGTGGCCCGATCGACCCTCGACACCGATCCGATGGGCGCGAAGGGCATGGCGGCTCGTCAAATGGTGCTCGACTTCGATGCCGACTCAGTGCACGAGTCGATCGATTCGGCCGGAACGAAACGCAAGGTCACTCGCCCAATTCCGAAGGGCGTGGTTCCAACGTTCATGACGGGATTCGGCGCGTCGTACGGGCTATACAGCTCGATGGGACTCTACGAGCTCCTCCTCGAACGCTCGCGGCCGGCGGCGAACGACACCCTCACCGTTCCGGGTATCGACATCGCATCCGGCGCGTTTGCGAAGCGCAGGTTCCTCGCGCGCTCGGCGACGCAGATCGACGTCGACTACTTCGGCATCCTGTGGACGCACCTCACCGTCGACGCGAACGGCCACATCCTGGGCGCGGACGCGCGCGCGACGACGGAGCAAACGGAGACGCATCGCACGGAATTCGTGGATGTCGCAGGAATGGCGAAGGCATTCGCGTCGGCGGATCATGCCGGCAAGGGAATTGGGGCGGCGTCGCCCAATCTCATCGAGAAGGGAACGATCGGCGGGCAGACCATCGTCGTCGCCTACGGCAGTCCGCGGCGCCGCGGCCGCACGATACTCGGCGCCGTGGTTCCCTACGATCGAGTGTGGCGCACCGGCGCGAACGAGGCGACCACCGTCATCTTCGACAAGGACGTCACGATCGGCGGCGCCGCAGTTCCGGCGGGTGCGTACAGCTTGTGGACGATCCCGAAGGCCGATGGCACGGTGCAGCTCGTCGTCAACAGGCAGCACGGGCAGTGGGGAACCGACTACGATCAGGCGCAGGACCTCGTGCGCCTGCCGATGCAGTCAAGCACGGCGCCCGCCCCACAGGAAAACTTTGCGATCAACATCACGAGCGCCGGGAACGGCGGCGCTCTGCGCTTCAGCTGGGATGCGTTCGTGTGGAGCGTTCCCGTGACCGCCAAGCAATGACGAAATCATTCGAGTTCGGCAGGGCGATCTTCGCGACGGCCATGGCAGGGATGGGCGTGCAATGCTTGCTTCGCGGTGCTGCCGTTCCCGCGCTGGAGCCCGTGACGACTGCGAGCGCGCTTCCAGTGATAGGGTGGATCACCGGTGTCGTGCTCATTGCTGCCGCCGTCGCGACGATGTTGCGGCCAACCGCGAGCCATGGCGCTGCCGTGCTCGCGGCAACGCTGTTGCTCTGGGTTGTGCTATTGCATGCTCCTGCGCTCGCCGCTTCGCCGAAGAGTGGCGGCAAATGGACGGGCGCGGGCGAGTCGTTCGCGCTCGGCGGCGCCGCGCTCGTGCTTTTTGGATTGACGCGACTCTCGGGCGCGTGGCGAGGCGCGCCGGACGCGATCTCTACGCGCAGCATCACCGTCGGCCGCACCTTCCTTGGCATCTCGATGCTGGGGTTCGGCGCGCTCCACTTTCTCTATATCCCCTACGTCGCGTCGGTGATCCCCAACTGGATTCCAGCGCACGTCGGATTCGCGTACGCGACCGGTGTTGCGCACATCGCTGCCGGAACCAGCATCCTGACGGGCGTGATCGCGCGCATCGCGGCGCCGTGCGCGGCCGCCATGTTCGGAAGCTGGGTGCTCATCCTCCATATCCCTCGCGCGCTCGCGCACGGGCGGGATCCGAACGAATGGACGAGCATGCTGATTGCGCTCGCGATGTGTGGAGGATGGCTGCTCGTTGCGGAGTCGCTTCGCCGGGCTGGCGCTCCCGTCGAGGTGAAATAGCGAAGTGGATGGCGCCGCTGGAATAGCTGCAGTCGAGTGTTTAACATATCGGCGAGCCGCCCGGGCACTTTCGATCCATTGACGACTATTGCAGCGCGTCAAACACTCAGCCTCTACTTCGCACCCCATGACTGGCATCGCCATTCCGCTTCTCACCGACGCACGTGCCTTCCTGCTCGAGGATTACGTCCCCAAGATCTCCCGCTGTCTCGATGCGCTGGACGAGAAGAGCGTGTGGTGGCGTGCCAACGAGGCATCGAACAGCATCGGAAACCTGATCCTTCATCTCGACGGCAGCACGCGCATGTGGATCCTCGGCATCGCGGGAAACAGGCGCGTCGTTCGCGATCGTGATGCCGAGTTCAGCGAGCGCACGCCGCTCGCCAAGGCGGCGCTGCTCGCGCGCCTGCGTGCGACGCTGGCCGAAGTGGACGAAATCCTCGGTGTGCTCGACGAGTCGGCTCTGCTGGAACGTCGCCCGACAGCGAAGGGCGAGGTGACTGTGCTGTGGGCCGTGCTTCATGCGGTCGAGCATTTCGCCATGCACACCGGACAGATCATGTTGCTGACGAAGATGCGTACGGGCGCGGCGATCCAGCTCTCGAGCTAATCTCATCGTGAAGCCGATGAACCGACGAGAGGCGCTCAAGCTCGCCGCGGCGATTGGCGCATCGCTCGCGTGGAAGCCATCGCTCCACGTGATCCCGGGTCTCGCGCGCGTCGAGCGCCGCGATCTCTTTCCGGAGGGCGTCGCATCAGGCGATCCGCATCCGGACAGCGTGCTCCTTTGGACGCGGCGCCCTCCAGTGGGCGACGACACTGCTCGGCATCTCACCGCGCAAATCGCCACCGACGCTACGTTCGCGCACATCGTGGGCGAGGCGAAGGCGACGGTGCGCGCGGAGACGGACTGGACGTGCCGCGTGCTCGCGGCCGGGCTGAAGCCGCGCCGCGAGTACTGGTATCGCTTCGGCGACGAGCACGGAAACACGAGCCGCGTGGGTCGCACGATCACGGCGCCGGCCGATGACGATGCTGCCCCCGTGCGATTCGGCTTCGTCTCGTGCCAGAACAATCAACTCGGTGCGTGCAACGCGTATCGGCGGATGATCTGGGAGGATGAGAAGCGCCCGGCCACCGAGCAGTGTGGCTTCGTGATGCACCTGGGCGATTTTGTCTATGAGCTGATCTGGTATCCCGAGGATCGTCCCGGCGGATACTACGATCGCCGGATTCGCGACATCGTGCGCTATCCCGACGGCGAGAAGCACGAGGACTTTCACGTTCCTACCACGGTGGCCGGATACCGCGCGTTATATCGGGCGTATCTCGCCGATCCCGACTTACAGGATGCGCGCGCGCGATGGCCGTTCGTCTGCATGTGGGACAACCACGAGTTTTCGTGGAAGGGATGGCAGAGCCAGCAAAACTTCGGACAGGGCAGGGTGCCCGCTCAAACCAGGAAGGTCGCGGCGGCGCAGTCGTGGTGGGAGTATCAGCCTGCACGAGTGGCGAAGGGTGGTGGTGGAGCGCTCAACGACTTCGAACCGCCGAAGGTCGCGGACGCACCGTTGCGCGAAGTCGATGCGAATGGACTCGGCGACGACCGGGACAACCTGGCGGCGATCCACGCGCTCACGCTCTACCGCACGCTGCGCTACGGCGCCAACGTCGATCTCATTCTGACG
>DATHJR010000433.1:0-5455 GCA_035286525.1 Gemmatimonadaceae bacterium
TAGCGCGCACGCATCGGCGCCGAACTCGAGCCCGCCGGCCTTCGTGTTCGGACAGCTCACGTTCAACTCGAAAGCATCGATCCCCTCGGCGTTCGCAAGCTCGGTTACCACCGTCGCGTAGTCCTCCACCGTGTCGCCCACCACGTTCACGATGACGCGTGCGCGCGACAGATTGGACGCCAGCCACGGAAGATCGTGCGCGCGCACGGCGACGACACCCGGATTCGCCAGGCCGATCGCGTTGAGCATTCCGCCGGCCGTGTCCACTACGCGCAGCGGCGGCGCGCCGTTGCGCGGCATCGGGCTCACGGCCTTCGTCACGAGCCCGCCGAGCGCCTCGAGATCGATGACGCTCGCGATCTCACGACCGAAGGCGGCCGTTCCCGAGGCGAGCAACACGGGGTTCTGGAAGTGGATCCCCGCGACGTCGACTGCGAGGATGTCGTCGCTCACGGCGTCGTGCTGCCGAGCCGGCGCTCGTAATGGTCGAGATACTCGCCGACCGCCGCCGCGACGGCGTTGGCGATGTCGCGCTGCTTCTCCGGATTCGTGATGAAGCGCGCCTCTTCGGCGTTGGTGCCAAAGCCGATCTCCACCAGCACGGCCGGCATGTAGGCCGTGACCAGCACGCGGAATCCCGCCTGCTTCACGCCGCGGCTCGGACCTGGATGCATGAGGCCGAGCCGGCGCTGGATCATCGCCGCGAGCTCGCTCGACTCGCGCAGATGCTCGTTCTGCGCCATGTCGAGCTTGATGAAGTTGAGCGGATCGTCCTTCTCGCTCGACGACGAGTTGGTCTCGAAGTGCACCGATTCGTTTTCCATCCGTTCGACGCGCCGCGCATCCTCTGTCTTCGCTTCGGCCAGAAAATAGGTTTCGTACCCGCGCGCCTCGGCCGGCTTGTGCCAGGCGAGATTCGCGGCGTTCACGTGGATCGAGACGAAGACATCGCCGTGCACCTCGTTTGCGATCCGGCCCCGGTCATCGAGCGCGATCAACGTGTCACGCGTGCGCGTCATGACTACGTCCATCCCGCGCGCGCGAAGGGCCGTGTCGAGCTTCTGCGAGACCGCAAGCGTGATGTTCTTCTCGTAGATCGTCCACGAGGCGCCGATCGGTCCGCGCATTCCGTTGTCAGGTCCGCCATGTCCGGCGTCGACAATGATGAGACGCTTGCGCGTGCGCGTTCCTCCGCGCGTGGGCGCGGCGCGCTTCTCGGTGGCTCCCGCGGCGGGGAGCATCGCGACGGTCGGCGCGGCCGGTGAGCCGGTGTAGCGAAGCTCCGCGCGCCCCGGATTGTAACGAAGGCGATCGGACGCGATGCGCGGAAGCAGTTCGGCCACCACCTCGAACGGCACGTGCAGATGCCCGCCAACGACGAACGGTGCGGCCGCGAGCGGTATGACCTGCCCGCTCACGCGCGCGAAGGGTAGCTGATCGCTCAGCTCCATGTCGATTCCTGCGATCTTCACTGCAAAGCGACCGTTGCCGAGGTCGGAGATCTCGAGGGGAACCAGCGGCGACAGCCGCTCGATCGGGATCGCGGCGCCGAGATTGGTCTCGACGAGCGGCACGATGCTCTCGCCGTCGCCGGCGCGCACCGACAGAACGGACGGCGTCGTCGACGCGAGCTGAAGGGCGACGAGCAGCGCTCCGATCATCGCGCGCGCACCGCTCGCGCCATGTCGCGCTGATCCTCGCGCTTCTTCTCGTCCGCGCGCTTGTCGTGGAGCTTCTTGCCCTTGCCGAGTGCCAGCGTCACCTTCGCGACTCCACGCTTGAAGTACATCTCGAGCGGGATCAGCGTGAGCCCCTGACGCTCGACGGCGCCAATGAGCTTGCGGATCTCCTTGCGATGCATGAGCAGCTTGCGCGTGCGCGTCGGCTCATGGTTGAACCTGTTCCCCTGCTCGTACGGCGAGATGTGCAGGTTGAGGAGAAAGACCTCACCGTCGTTCAGAATCCCGTAGGCGTCCGTGAGGTTTGCCTTCCCGTCGCGCAGCGACTTCACCTCGGTTCCCGTCAGCACGATACCGGCCTCCCACGCGTCGATGATTTGATAGTCGTGACGGGCGCGCTTGTTTCGGGCAATGATCTTATGCCCGTCCTGCTCATCGGCTGTGGGCATGGGACGCTCTATAGAGACTCGCGGCGGGGGGAGCGGTCACCGGACGCGCTCGCATGCCGCGGTTCACAACTTAGAAGTGGCCGATGCGCCAAGCAACGGTGCGCGTTGACTTTGCCTCATCGGGCCCGTAGCTTTTTCGCTCACGCCGAAGTGGTGGAATTGGTAGACGCGCTGCGTTCAGGGCGCAGTGGGCGTATGCCCGTGGGGGTTCGAGTCCCCCCTTCGGCATGCAGGGCAGCGGGCGATACGCGAAAGCGGTCGCCCGTTCGTTCATCCTGGAAGGGTCGCGACACCGAAGCTCTTGCGCAGCGCCTCGTTCGCCTCGCCCATGTATCGCGCGAGCAGGTCGCCCGCATGCGCGACGATCTCGGGACGGACCGCGTCGCGGTGTCCGGCGAACTCGAGCAGCGCGCGGCCGAGATGCCAGCCGCTTCCCTCGCCCGCTCGGTTCATCAAGGCATCACCATACGCGCTCAGCCGGGCATTGAGCTGCCGCTCGGCCATTCGAATTTTTCCCGGTGCGACCGCGGGGTCGTTCGCCAGCTCGCGCGCGAGTGCGGCGGCCACGAGGGAGGCGGTGCGGTCGTCGAGCGCGTCGCGCTGGGCTCCAAGGAGACCGAGGGCCCGCCGCGCATACCGAAGCTCCCATCGCGCGTGATCGACATCGCAGTCGGTGCCGTGCTCGCTCAACCAATGGACGTCTTCGTCGGTCGGCTCGATGAAGAGAGCGGCCACGTACGTCGCCGCGCGACGCCGCTGTTCTCGATCGAGTGTCCACTCGCGGAGCGACCGAATCACGGGTCGCAGCCGATCAAACGGTGAGTATCGGAAGGCCCACGCGGCCGCGGACGACCTGCTCTCCATAGAGGAGATCGGAGAGGTGCACGCCCTCGAGCACGTCGTCGATCTTCTGCTGCAGCAGCATCCACACCGGTCGAATGCTGCAGTCGCCGGACGCGGCACATCGCTCGCTGTTCACGGGATGCGACACGCAGTGCAGGTCGAACGTGGAGAGCTCGGATGCCTGAATGATCTCGCGCACGGAGATCTCGTGTGCGGGGCGCGCCAGCACATAACCGCCATGCGCACCGCGCGTGCTTCGCACGATCTCTGCCCGCCGCAGGCGGAGCATGATCTGCTCGACGTAGTCCGCGGGAAGCTTCTCGCGCGCAGCCAGGTCGCGCCCGGTTACCGGTCCGTCGTCCATGCGACGGGCGAGGTGCAGAGCGCTTATCAGTCCGTACTCAGCCCACGTGGTGATGCGCATTCCCTGGAGATTACCGTTCGCCCGCTGGTGGAACAAGGCCGAGCGCGGTGGCTTGGCCGCAGGGCCAGCTAGCCTGCCGAAACGCCGCCGTGCGCGCCGCCCGGCACGCCTATTTCGGTCATTTTCCGAAGGTCGAGCACCTCGTCCGCCTCCGCGTCGGGAAGCACGTGCTCGCGCTTGACCAGATCGCGAATCAGCACGTCCTCCTTCACGGACTGCTTGCTCAACTCGGCCGCGCGCGCGTAACCGATCTGGGGGGCGAGGGCCGTGGCGAGGGCCGCCGAGCGCTCGACCCAGTAGGCGCACTGCTCGACGTTCGCTTCGATCCCTGTGATGGTTTTTTCCGACAGCGAGCGCGCCGCGTTCGTGAGGATCAGCTCGGACAGAAAGATGTTGTGCGCGATCACCGGCATCATGACGTTGAGCTCGAGCTGTCCGTGCTCGGCGGCGATGGCGACGCACGCATCGTTGCCCATCACCTGGAAGCAGACCTGGTTCACCATCTCCGGAATGGACGGATTCACCTTTCCCGGCATGATCGACGAACCCGGTTGCACGGCGGGAAGCCGAATCTCGTCGAGTCCGGTGCGCGGACCGGAGGCCATGAGGCGAAGGTCGCTCGCGATCTTTCCGAAGTCGACGGCAAGCGTGCGAAGGGCGCCGCTGAAGCCTGCCGCATCGCCCATGCTCTGCATCAGCTGGATGCGATCCGTCCCTTCGCGTACGTCGAGCCCCGAAATAGCTCGCAGATGCTTTACCATGAGCGCCGGATACTCGGGCTCGACGTTGACGCCAGTGCCCACGGCACTTCCGCCAATGCCGAGATCGCGCAGGAAGCTCGCGGCCATCTCGACGCGCTGCATGTTCCGGTCGATGCTCACGCCGTACGCGCGAAACTCCTGGCCGAGCCGGATCGGCATCGCGTCCTGCAGATGCGTACGGCCGCTCTTGAGCACACCGTCGAACTCGACGCCCTTCGCGAGGAGTGCGTCGCGCAGCTCGCCGAATGCGGCC
This sequence comes from Gemmatimonadaceae bacterium, assembly GCA_035286525.1. Taxonomy (GTDB): domain Bacteria; phylum Gemmatimonadota; class Gemmatimonadetes; order Gemmatimonadales; family Gemmatimonadaceae; genus FEN-1250. Next base: position 4,410 of record DATHJR010000433.1, read on the forward strand.
ATGAGATCGCGCGCGAGCGCCAGCGCGCCAAGTCGGATCGCCGTGGGAATCACGTCGTTGGTCGACTGCGCCATGTTGACGTGATCGTTCGGATGGATGGGCGCATAGCTTCCGCGCGCCGAGCCGAGTCGCTCGTTCGCGAGATTCGCGAGGACCTCGTTCACATTCATGTTGTGCGACGTGCCGGCGCCGGCCTGAAACACGTCGACCACGAAATGCTCCCGGTGCGCGCCGCTCAGAACCTCGTCGGCCGCGGCGATGATGGCATCGGCGAGACGCGCATCGAGTCGCCCGGTTTGCTTGTGTGTGAGCGCCGCCGCCTTCTTGATCCACACGACCGCAGTCACGAACATCGGAAGGGGACGCATGCCGCTGATGGGAAAGTTCTGCGTGGCGCGAACGGTCTGCGCGCCATAGAGCGCGCTCGCGGGAACCTCCAGCGCACCGAGCGGATCCCTCTCGGTGCGCGTCGCCGGTTCGGTGCGAGAACTCGCGGATCTCTGTGCCGAAGTCACGATCAGGGGTTGATGACGGTGCTGTCGGTGGCGTAGGTCGAGATCACGCCCGCTTCGTCGGTGCCATCATTGTTGAAGGTGGTGAGAAAGCGATACGCATGCACTCGCCGAAAGTTCGCCGCTCTCCACACGTTGGCCAGGCTCGCCTGAACGGAGTGCGCTCCGTTGTCGGTGAACTGGCAGAAGATCTGACTGGTCACCGAGCTCGCGCTGGTTCCGAACTCCAGTTGCAGGACGATCGATGCCTGTGTTCCGATCTGAGGACTCCAGGCAACGGGCATGTCGTGCGTGCTGTCCGGGCTTGCCTCGAGAGGCGCCAGCTTGAGTGAGTCCGCGTTCACGAAGGTGAAATTGAATGCGTGAAAGGCGTTCGGGGCACCCGGAATGGTCACCCGTCCCGTGCTGCCTGGAACGATGCGTATGCTGTCGTTCGCCGGAAGGCGGTAGAAGATGTAGCCGTTCACGTCCACCGGCGTCGGCGTCAACTGCGCGGTGTCGAGCGTCGTGGCGACGACGACGGGCGAGCCGGCA
>DATHJR010000434.1:0-3231 GCA_035286525.1 Gemmatimonadaceae bacterium
GAGGCATCCTCCGACACCTCGACGATCGGGAACCCGATGTTCTCGAGGTCCGGGATGGTGCTCCAGTCATACGCGCAATTGCCACCCGTCGACTGGGCGCCGCACTCGACGATGTGTCCAGCGACGATCCCCGACGCCAATCGGTTCCAGTCGTTGGCGGGCCATCCGAACTCGTGCATCAGCGGCGCGAGGATCAGGGCGGTATCGGTGCAGCGGCCAGTGACGACGACATTCGCTCCGCGCGCGAGCGCCTCGATGATCGGCGGGGCGCCGACGTATGCGTTGGCCGCCAGCACGTGGTCGCGCACCGACGCGAGCGGGGCACCAGTCTCCATGTGCGCCATCTCGTGGCCGGCGGCGATGAGCTCGTCGATGCGCGGGAGCAGGTCGTCGCCCGTCACGACACCCACGCGGAGCTTCTCGTGGTGTGCCGCGCCGCGCGCCATCTCGAGCAGGGCATCGGCGCATCCGCGCGGATTCACACCGCCCGCGTTCGCGACGACGCGCACGCCGCGGTCGAGCACCGCCGGGAGCACGCCCTCCATCTGTGTGATGAAGTCGCGCGCATATCCGGCCAGCGGATCTCGCTGCATCTGCTTCTGCAGGATCGACATCGTCACTTCGGCCAGATAGTCGAGCATGAGATAGTCGATCGGACCACCCTCGACCTGCCGGCGAGGGGCTTCGAGCCAGTCGCCCCAGAACCCCTGTCCTGCGGCGATGCGGACGACGCGACTCACGCGTTCACGCTCAGCTGCGCCGGCAGGCTGAAGGCGCCGAGGTGGGGACCGCTGTTGTGCAGGGCGGCGCGAAGCGCAAAGGCGAGAACCTCGCGCGTCTCCTCCGGATACACGATCGCGTCGATGAATCCGCGCGCGCCGGCGAAGCGCGCGTCGAGCTGCTGGTCGTAGTCGGCGCGCATCTCGCCCACAGCCTGCTGCACGTCCGGCGGAAGCGCACCGCCGCGATTCGCCTCGAGCGATGGCCCATGCACGGCCTGCACCGCGGCCTCGCCCTCCATCACGCCCATGCGTCCCGTCGGCCAGCTGAAGACGAAGTCGGGGTCGAACCCCTGCCCCGCCATCGCGTAATAGCCCGCGCCGGATGCGTGATTCACGGTCAGCGTGATTTTGGGGACGATCGCGGTGGCCATCGCCTCGACGAAGCGCGCGCCAGCGCGAATTATCCCTTCGTGCTCGGCCTCGGGTCCGACCATGAATCCGGACACATCCTGCACGAAGATCAGCGGAATGCCCTGACGGTCGCAGCGGTCGATGAAGTAGGCGACCTTCTCCGCACTCTCGGCGTAGATGATGCCACCGAAGCGCGGCCGCTCGCCCGCGCGCCCCTTCACGAGCCCGCGCTGGTTCGCGATTATTCCGACCGGAATGCCGTCGATGGTCGCGTCGCCACAGATCATCTCGCGCGCGAGCCCTTCCTGCATCTCGTCGAGGCGCCCGTCGTCGACGATCGCGCGGAGGAGCGCGTGCATGTCATAGGACATCCGATGGTCCGCAGGGAGAATGTCCTGCAGCGACTCGGCCGATGGGTGCGCGTTGGACACGAAGCGTTTCGTTCGCGCCGGATCGTGCGAGCCTGGCGCGACGGGCAGCCGGTCGATCAGCTCGCGCAGCTTCGCGATGCACGCCTGGTCGTCCACAACCTTGTAGTGTGCGACACCGGATATCTCCGTGTGCGTGCTCGCGCCGCCGAGCGATTCGGAATCGATGACCTGTCCCGTCGCGCCCTTCACGAGATTGGGACCGCCGAGTCCCATGAAGGACGTGCCCTCCACCATGAGGATCACATCCGAGAGGGCGGGCAGGTATGCGCCGCCGGCGATGCACGGCCCCATCACGGCAGAGAACTGCGGGATGCGCAGGTAGCGGCGCATGATCGAGTTGTAGTAGAAGATGCGGCTCGCCCCGTACTGTCCAGGGAAGACGCCGCCCTGATACGGGAGATTCACCCCCGCGGAATCGACCAGGTACACGATCGGGATGCGGCACCGCATCGCGATCTCCTGCGCGCGCAGAATCTTCTGGATAGTCTCGGGCCACCACGAGCCCGCCTTCACCGTCGCGTCGTTCGCGACGACGACGATCTCACGTCCCCGCACCATTGCGAGCCCGGTGACGACGCCGGCGGCCGGCGCCTGGCCATCGTACTTGTCGTAGGCGAGGAGGAGGCCGATCTCGAGGAAGCGCGAGTCCGCGTCGCTGAGAAGCGTGATGCGCTCGCGCGCAGTGAGCTTCCCCTGCGCGTGCTGCCGATCCGTTTTCGCGATGCCGCCGCCTTCGCGGAGCCGCGCCTCCAGCTCGCGCAGCTCGCCGGAAAGTTGGCTAAGCCGCGACATCATGCCTCCTGCTTCTGGCGCTCGGCGAACCACTCGCGAATGTACGTGATCAAATCGGTGGTGGCTGTGCCGGGCCCGAAGAGGCGGCCGATTCCCTGCTTCTGGAGCGCCTCGATGTCCTCCGCCGGGAGAATCCCGCCGCCGGTGATCAGGATGTCGTCTCGTCCCTGGTCGCGAACGAGGGCCAGCACGCGGGGAAAGAGCGTCATGTGCGCGCCGCTCAGGATCGACAGCCCGATGACGTCGACGTCTTCCTGGATCGCGGCCGTCGCGATCATCTCGGGCGTCTGATGCAGGCCGGTGTAGATGACCTCCATGCCGGCGTCGCGCAGCGCGGCGGCGACGACCTTCGCGCCTCGATCGTGTCCGTCGAGGCCTGGCTTGGCGATCAGCACGCGAATGGGACGCATCACATCAAGTTATCGTCCGGGAGCTAACCCGCCAACTCGCTCTTGCGCGCGACGAGGAGCATCTCGGATGCGCGGCGTGACAGCGGCGCTCTCGACCACCCGTCGAACGCTTCCTCCACGATGAGTCCCGCAGACTGGCAGATCTCGGCCAGTCGGGACGCCGTGTAGAGGCGGATGCGATGCTCGCGCTCGCCGCTCGCGCGCTTGCCGCGCCAGTGCGAGCGGATGGTGAGAATTCCGGAAAGCGGGTCGAAGGTGCGCTCGTGCGCGATCATCGTGCCGTCCGCTGATTTCCACCAGTCGCGCGAGAGGAAGCGCGCCATCACGCCGTCGCGGCTCCCGCCGTGCCAGATCAACATGCCGTCGGGTCGCAGCACGCGCGCGAACTCGCGCACGACGCGCACGTCATCCGCGGGATCGAGGAAGAAGCCGAAGCTCGTGAAGAGGTTGAGCACCGCAGCGAAG
>DATHJR010000435.1:0-4394 GCA_035286525.1 Gemmatimonadaceae bacterium
CCCCCGCGCCGACGCGCGCGTGCTTACCACGCTCCGAGTCCGGCCGCCATGAGCACCGCCAGCGCGCCCGCGATCTCCCAGTACACGCGCTCGTTCGCCGCTGCCACCACCACCGGCACGTGCACCTCGATCGACGAGCCCGCGGGTGCGTCCGCGCCGAGGTAGCGCTGAAAGATGCGGCGCTCGATGGTTGCCGGCTGCTGGGGCTTGAGCGTCGCGCCGCGCGCCTCCGCCCGGGGCTCCTCGAGCAGGAGCTCGAGCACCGTGACCCCCGCCTCGAGGGGCACGCGCAGCGGAAAGGACGTTTGTGGTACGGTGTACGAAAAAGAGAGCTGCTTGAGCCCCGGCGCGAACGGCGCCGTCACTCGCACTCGACCCTGCGAGGCAGAGACCGCAGCGGGCGAGATGTCGCTCTCGCCCACCTGCACGCTCGCCGCGCCCGCAGGGAGCGGCGCGCTCCACGATGGATGCGCATCGTCGGGAGACACGAGTGTCTGATCGCTCTCGTTCGCGATCTCGTACGCCTCCACGATCTCCCGCGAGCCATTCACGCTCGGTGACGAAATTACGATGTGCCGTCCCTTGATCGCCAGCGGAAAATGAATCGACGTCGTGTCGAAGACGATGATCGCTGCGTCATCGCCGCCCGCGTGCGTGGAAACGAGGGGGCGCGAGAAATACGCGATGCCGTCGTACGAGGCCGACACGAAGTACACGGCGTCGCCCTTCCCCGTGCGCGCGTAGCGGAAGTGGTAGCGTCCGTCGGCGCCGGTGCGCATCGAGTCGATTGGCCCGGCGGAGTCCGAGCCGACGCGATGAATCGTGACCCATGCCCCGCCGACGGGCGCGAGTGAGCGCAACCGGGGACGCGACACGCGGCCATCGACGCTGCTGGCCGTCGGCGCGGTGACGGCACCCTCCTGCGCGTACATCCCACCCACGGGCCCGCACAGCGCGAGCGCAGCGAGTACGCACCGCGCGACACGCGAAGGGCGGCCGCTTCGCGCGACCGCCCCTGCTCCTGCTCCCGGCGCGAAGGGCGCCGCGATCACAAGTTGAACTTCCCGAAATCTTCCGGGCGCATCTTCTCCAGATACTCCTTGAGTGACTCGGCGCTCAGATCCTTCGGCTCATCGGGAACGATCGGCGAATCTTCCTCATCGTCGTCGCCACCCGCGCCGCCGATCTCCGCATCCTCGACCTCGATCGCAGTCAGTAGCGACTCCTGCGCGAAGATCGGCGCGGCGAAGCGCAGCGCGATGGCGATGCTGTCGGACGGACGCGCATCGATCTGGAACATATCTTCGCCACGCAACAGATGCAGCTCGGCGAAATACGTGTTGTCCTGCACCTTCGTGATCTGCACGCGATGGAGCACCGCACCCATTCCGGTGATGAGCCGCTTGCAGAGGTCGTGGGTGAGCGGCCGCGGCGGGCGGATGTGATTCATCTCCATCACGATGCTCTCCGCCTCCGGCTGTCCGATCCAGATCGGAAGCAGCCGGTCGCCGCCCTTCTCCTGCAGGATCACGACGTACGAGCTCGAAACGCTGTCGAGCCCGAGTCGGGCCACGCTCACTTCGATCATCTCATCTCCATCTCGAGGCATCGCGGCACCACTCTACGTCACGGTCACGTGCCCATGTCCCACGAGGCGAGATATTTCTGCTGCGCCGCCGTGAGGACGTCCACGTTCGAGCCCATCGCCTGCAGCTTGAGCCGCGCGATCTCGCGATCGACGGCCTCGGGCACGCGATGCACAACGTTCGTGAGCGACTTGCGCTCCTTCACCAGATACTCCGCGCCCAGTGATTGGTTCGCGAAACTCATGTCCATCACGCTCGCGGGATGTCCTTCCGCGGCCGCGAGGTTGATCAGCCGCCCCTCGCCGAGCAGGAAGACGCGCTTCTTGCCGATAACGTACTCCTCGACGAACGGACGAACCTCGCGCGAGGTGCCCCCGGCGAGCTTCGCCAGCGCCGGGATGTCGATCTCCACGTTGAAGTGCCCGGAGTTGGAGATCACCGCGCCATCCTTCATCGCCGAGAAGTGCTCGCCGCGCAGGACGTCGATATTGCCGGTAAGGGTGCAGAAAATGTCGCCGATCGGCGCCGCATCTTCCATCGTCATCACGCGGTAGCCATCCATCACGGCCTCGAGCGCCTTGAGCGGATCGATCTCGGTGACGATCACGTTGGCGCCGAGGCCGCGCGCACGCGACGCGACGCCGCGGCCGCACCACCCGTAGCCGGCGACGACGAAGGTGGAGCCCGCGAGCAGGAGGTTCGTTGCGCGAATGATCCCGTCGATCGTGGACTGCCCGGTGCCGTAACGGTTGTCGAACAGATGCTTGGTGAACGAATCGTTCACCGAGATCACCGGAAAGCGCAGGATGCCTTCCTTCGCCATCGCCTTGAGCCGGATCACGCCCGTGGTCGTCTCCTCGGTGCTGCCGATGACCTTGTCGAGGAGCGCCTTCCGCGCGCTCGCGTCCAGCCCTTCGACCCATTTGCGCACTGCGGGCGGTAGATCGTCGAGGCGGCCGAGCGCGATCATGTGCAGCGCGCCGACGACATCGGCGCCGTCGTCCATCGTGATGTCGGGGCCGTGCGCGATCGCCGCGCGAATGTGCTCGTAGTACGTCTCGTTGTCCTCGCCCTTGATCGCGAACACCTTGATGCCGTGATCCTTGACCATGTGAGCCGCGACATCATCCTGCGTCGACAGCGGATTCGAGGCGCAGAGCGCGACGTCGGCACCGCCCGCCTTGAGCGTGATCATCAGGTTCGCGGTCTCGGCGGTGACGTGCAGGCACGCGGACATCTTGAGGCCGGTGAAGGGCTTCTCCCTGGCGAAGCGCTCCTTGACCTGCCGCAGGACCTGCATCGAACGCTCGGCCCATTCGGTGCGGCGACGGCCGTGCTCCGCCAGCGCGAGGTCCTTGACGTCGTACGTGGTTCTGTCGACGGAATCCTTCATGATCGTGGCCATCAATAAGTCCGGGTAGAAGTCAGAAATGTCGCGTCAGACGCGGGAGCCTTCAGCGGCGCTGCGCAGATCGTCCAGGCGATCGGTGCGCTCCCACGTGAAGAACGAAAGAGACGTGCCGCCGGCCTTCTCGGTCACGGCGGAGCGGCCGAAATGGCCCCCGGACGCGGTGCGGCGATAGATAGGCGAGCGCAGGCCGAGAGCCTTGATGATGCCGCGCGGGCTGAGGTCGAACACCTCGCGAATCGCGTGACGAATGCGCTCTTCGGGAATGGTGCACGTATTGAAGGTGTCGACCATGATGCTCACCGGCTCGACGACGCCGATCGCGTAGGCGAGCTGCACCTCGCAGCGCTTGGCGAATCCGGCCGCGACGATGTTCTTCGCCACCCAGCGGGCGGCGTATGCGGCGGAGCGATCGACCTTGGACGGATCCTTACCGCTGAATGCGCCTCCACCGTGCCGCGCGGCCCCACCGTACGTGTCGACGATGATCTTCCGCCCGGTGAGACCGGCGTCGCCCTGCGGACCGCCGACGACGAAGCGCCCCGTCGGGTTGATGTGATACTTCACATCGCCGGCGAGGAGCTCGGGTGGAATCGCGCGCTCGATCACCTCGGAGATGATCGAGGCTCGCAGCTCATCGTTCGAGACCGTCTCCGCGTGCTGCGTCGAGACGACAACGGTGCCGACGCGCACTGGGCGTCCGTTCTCATAGAGTACCGTCACCTGCGCCTTGCCATCGGGACGCAGCCACGGGAGCGCGCCGGACTTGCGGCGCTCGGCGAGCGTCTGCGTCAGGCGATGCGCGAGCTGAATCGGCATCGGCATGAGCTCGGGCGTCTCGTCCGACGCGTAGCCGAACATCATCCCCTGGTCGCCCGCGCCGCCCGTGTCCACGCCCTGCGCGATGTCCGGCGACTGACGATCGATGGTGCTCAACACCGCGCAGGTCTTTCCATCGAATCCGAAGCTCGCATCGTTGTAACCGATCGATGAGATCGTGCCGCGAACGATGTCCGGAATCGACACGTACGTGTTCGTGGTGATCTCCCCTGCCACGCAGGCGAGCCCGGTGGTCACGAGCGTCTCGCACGCGACGCGCGCCTCCGGATCCGCCGCGAGGATTGCGTCCAGCACGGCGTCGGAGATCTGATCCGCGATCTTGTCCGGGTGACCTTCGGTCACCGATTCGGAAGTAAAAACGAAGCTGTTCATTGGGAGCGGCGAGGGAACGTGCGCGGGGCAACGCAGACCATTGATCGATGCCTGCGAAACGAGTCAACCGATTTCATTTTACCGCGTTCACACGGAGTGGGGCAAGCCGTCGAGCAGCTCGGCAACCTCGCCGAATGTCTCCCTGAAGGCGCGCAAGATGATGGCCTCGGAGGCGGCCGCCGTTCGCG
>DATHJR010000436.1:0-3925 GCA_035286525.1 Gemmatimonadaceae bacterium
CGGCAATGCGAATGCTGTCGTGCACGGAGCCGTCGAGCGCCTCGACCCGAATCCAGTTTACCGAGTCGGCGCGAATCGTGGGGCCGATCAGCAGCGAGTCGCCGCCGGAGAAGAAGGTGGCAACGCCCGAGGTGAGCCAGCGCGGTGTGCCGCCGAGCGCGGAGAGCAGATACGTGCCGCTGCGCCCGTTGAACGTTCCGTTGAACATCAGGTTGCGACGATCCGGACTCCACTCGAGGTAGTAGCCGGAAGTGGCGCCCTCGAGGATCGCGCGTGTCGTGCTGCCGCCCACGTCCTGCTCCACGATGGAATAGCTGCACTGCCCTCTCGCGCAGCTCTTGGTGATGTATGCGAGCTGTTTGCCGTCGGGTGAGATCGCGGGCACGAGCACGGCGCCCGACGTCGTGAGCGGCGTGCGTTGCCCGAGCGATGCGGCCGTGCCGCGCGGCGCCGCGCGTCCCCTGAAGGCGTACGCGCCGCCGGCGACGATCGCGGCGAGCACGAGAACTCCGATGACGATCGCGGTTCGCCGACTCGTCCTTGCCGCCGGAAGCGCAGACGGCACGGGCTCGGTTCCCGTCTTCACCTCGAGCGCCCTGGCGAATTCCCCGGCGCTCGCGAACCGATCCGCCGGCGTCTTCGCGAGGGCCTTCGCCACCGCCGCATCGACGCTCGCCGGCACCGTGTTGCGCAGGACTTGCAGATGCGTCGGCTTCTCCGTCATCAGCTTCGCAATCATCGACTGCGCGCTCGCGCCGGTCACCGGCGGCTCGCCCGCGAGCATCTCGTAGAGCACCGATGCGAGCGAGTACACATCGCTCCGCGCATCGATGCCGCGGTCGCCCGTCGCCTGCTCGGGACTCATGTACTGCGGCGTGCCGAGCGAGAGCCCCGTCTGCGTCAGGCGGTTGCCCCCGGCTTCCTTCACGGCGAGGGCGATGCCGAAGTCCGTCAGCATCGCCTCGCCTTCCTGGAGCAGGATGTTCTCGGGCTTGATGTCGCGATGCACGAGCCCCTGCCGGTGCGCGTAGTCGAGCGCGCTCGCGACCTGCTTCGTGATCGTGAGGGCCTCGTCGAGCCCGAGCTGCCGCTCGCGATCGAGCTTCGCGCGCAAGGATTCCCCGCGCACGAACGGCAGCACGTAGTACAGCAGGCCGTCCGCCTCTCCGGAGTCGATGAGCGTGAGGATGTGCGGATGATCGAGTCGCGCCGAGATTTTTATCTCGGTGAGGAATCGTTCCGATCCGAGCACGGCGCCGAGCTCGGGGCGAAGAACCTTGAGGGCGACCTCGCGATCGAGCTTCTTGTCGCGCGCGAGGTAGACGACGGCCATGCCGCCCGCGCCGATCTCGCGCTCGATGATGTAGCGGTCTCCGAGCGCGATGGAGATGTCTGGGGTGTCTGACATGCGTCCAAATTATGTGATGCCGTCGAACTCGCCAGTGGCGAAGGTCCCTTCGACCGAGGCAACGGCGGCCGAGGCCTCCTTTCGGCGCATTCAGGAAGCCTTACTCTCGATCGCCCGCGCACCAGGAACGAGTCCGCACACCAGAAAGGAAGTCGCCTACGTCAATCGACGTATGTGCGCGAGAATCGATCGACAGTAACATCGCATCGAGCTGCGGCTGAAGTAGTCGCGAGTCGAAGGTCCATTCCCGTCCGCGAGACCAGGAGCACGAGATGCGTATCCTCGGAATGACTTGCCGCGTCGCTGCATCAATCAACATTGCGCTGTTCGGCTGCGCCCGCGACGGAACCGGACCAGTCCCACGCCCCGTAGCGACCGCGCACATCTATGTGTCTGACGACAACCGGCTCGTGCGGATGAGCGACATGTTGGGATCCGACTGGACCGCCCTCGGCACTCAAAGCACTGACCCCAAGCTCTTCGACTCCCCTACGGGAATCTTTGTGGACGAACTCGGGCGGATCTACGTAGCCGATTTCCACAACAACCGTATCGTGCGGGTGGATGACATGACCGGCGCCAACTGGACCACGGTGGGAACGGCCGGCACTGGCGCTCGGCAGTTCAACAATCCGATCGGCGTGTCCGTGGACGCAGCAGGGAAGATCTACGTCGCCGATGCGGGCAATAACCGCGTTGTTCGGATGGACGACATGAAAGGCCATAACTGGACGAGCTATGGCGCCCTCGGCGAGGGCGTCGGGAAATTCGACTATCCGAACGGCATTTTTGTGGACGACGCCAAGCGCGTCTATATCGCCGATGGCCGCAATGACCGTATCGTCCGGATCGACGACATGAACGGCCTGAATTGGACCGCGGTCGGATCGAGCAGTTTCTCAGGTGGGCCTGAGTTTAGCGCTCCCGGTGCCATTTTCGTGGACCGTGACGGCAAGATTTACGTTGCCGATGTCTTCCACGCCCGAATCGTCCGCATGGATGATTTCTCCGACAGGCACATGACGTCCTGCTGCGGTTTCCAGAGTGACAGTCTTCACTTCGGGAGAACGCTGGGCGTCTTCGTCGATTCGCTGAAGCAGATTTATGTGACTGACCCTGACAATCACCGAATCGTGCGCATGGCGGACATGACCGGAGCGGGTTGGATCACGTTGGGTACGCAAGGGCCAGGCGCCGGAGAGTTCGACACGCCGTACGGAATCTTCGTTCGGTAGCCCGCTCACCGCCGCCGCGCGAGCTGCATCACGTCGTTCACCACTCCGCTCGCAGTCACGTCCGGTCCCGCGCCCGGCCCCGAGATGACCATCGGGTTGCTCTTGTAGCGATCGCTCACGAACACGAACTGGTTGTCCGTGCCGCGCAGCGACGCCATGGGGCTCGACTCATCCGCCACCACGAGTCCTACGGTGACCTTTCGCGCGCTCGCGCTCACCTGGTAGCGCAGCACGCCGCCGTGCGCCTTCGCCTTCGCCACGCGTGCATCCCACGCGTCGTCGAGCGTCTCCAGCTGCGTGAGAAATTTCGCGAGCGGCATCTTCGCCGCTGCCGGCGCCACGAGCGACTCCACCGTCACGTCGCTCAGCTCGCCCTCGAAGCCGAGCAGCCTCCCGAGAATGAGTCCCTTGCGCGCCACATCCATGCCAGTGAGATCCTCGCGCGGATCGGGCTCGGTGTATCCGCGCGTCATCGCATCCCGCAGCGCGTCCGAGAACCTCCTGCCGCGTCCGAGCTCGTCGAACAGGAAGCCGAGTGTGCCCGACGGGCAGGCATCGATGCGGCGCACGCGATCGCCCGACTCGATGAGCTTCGCGTACGTGTCGAGGATCGGCAGCGCGGCGCCCACCGTCGTCTCCGCGCGGATGCGCGCGCCGGCCTCCTCCGCCAGCGCGCGCAGCTCGCGCACGCGTGCGCGCGGGCCACTCAGCGGCCGCTTGTTCGCCATCACGATGTCCATCCCCGCGCGCACTGCATCCATGAGCAGCGATGTCGTCTCGTCCGCGGTGACATCGATGCACACGGGGTGCGAGAGCGCGTGCCGCGCGATCTGCGCGAGCGATGCCGCCGGCGCGGACGCGTGCGCGCCGGCCAGCGACGCGATCCCACGGCGCGCGCGCTTCGCCGCCGTCGCGGACGCGAGACGCGCGGCCGAGATTCCATCGGCGTCGAAGAGGTAGCCGCTTCGATCGATGATCGCGACCACGCGCGGCGCGTCGCTCTTCCGGCCATTCCGCGCCACGAGCGCCGCTACCCGCTGCCCGATCGCGCCGAAGCCGAGCAGCACGACATCGACGTGTCCGCGCCCCGTCGCGCCGCCGCCGCCGATGCGGTCCAGCTGGAACGCCGTGTGAATGCGACGCAGCGCGGTGACGCCATTCACCGCATCCACCACCACGGAGAGATTGAGCTCCGACGATCCCTGCGCCAGCGCGACGACGTTGATCCCGCCCGAAGCCAAGGCCTCGAACACCCGCGATGCGGTGCCCGGCGTGTCGCCGA
>DATHJR010000437.1:0-7167 GCA_035286525.1 Gemmatimonadaceae bacterium
AGGGCCAGCGCTTCGTCACCAAGCTCCTGATCGACCGTGCTCCTCCCGCGCCGGGCCAGCTGCCGGGTCCCGGCCCGCAAGGAAGCCCGAGGAGCTGAGTCGGTCAGTCGGGCGCGAGGCTCATCCCGACGCGGAGGTGTCCGTTCGCGTCCGGGACGGTGAAGAAGTGCGCGTACCGATCCTTGAAGTGGATGCGCACCGCGTGAAGCGCTGCCATGCCGCCGTAGATCAACGAGATCTGCGTCTTGCTGAGCGATGACGTGTTCGCCATGAACGTCACGTCGCTGACGCTGCCACTGCGGCCGAGCGTGATGTAGAAGAGGACCGTGCCGATGCCGCCAGCAAGAAGGCCGCGCTCGAACGGGCCCGCGACGCTTCCGCGCGCGTGCGGCACGTCGAGCAACGTCTCGTCGAGCAGCGTTTGTACGGTGAGGCCGGCACTCGAGAAAATGAACTGCTTGTGCGGATTGATGGTTGCGTCGATGCCCGAATAGATCGTCGGACGCCAGCGGTTGAAGCCGAACGACGGATGTCCGCCTACCGCGTATGCCGCGATGACGTGCCCGCTCTCGTGCGCGAGGATGCTCGTGACGAAGCCCAGGGCGAAGCGCAGCTTGTAGTGCGGCTGCGGATGGGGGGCGACTGATCGGGTGATGGTATCCGGCGGGCTCGCCTGTGCGGGCAGGCGAGCGGCGTGAATCGCGATCGCGCCCGCGGTCGCAACCGCGAGCGCCGCGATGCGGTGAGAATTCATCGAGGAGAGATAATCGTCGGCGCCGCCGCACGAAAGACGGCTCGATTGTCGAACAACGACCTCTGGCGAGCGCTTTGGCGCGGAGCAGAGGCTGTCACGTTTTGTGTATCTCGCGGAGAGACCGCGCGAGTGGTATAACTCCTCGTTACTTTGTCGACAGCGCACTCACCGAGGTCCGCATGTTCCGAGCAATCGTTTTGCAGGCGCTGGAAGAACGGCGAGTACTGCGAATCGTGTACGCGACGGGCGGGATGCGCATGATCCAGCCTCACGCGATCCTCAGGAAGCCGGACGGTGTCGAGCAGCTCGAGGCCTTTCAGGTGCAGGGCTTCTCCGAAGGCGGGATCGAGCACGGATGGAAGAACTTCGAGCTGTCGCGGTTGCAGCAGGTCGAGCTCGGCGAGGAACGATTCGAGCCGAGGCGCGACTTCAAGCGCGTGAGCAGCGCCCTCGGCGTCGTCGTGGCGGGCGTGCTGACGATGGAGCAGCGCGAGGGCTGACTCAGTTCAGCAGCGACACTTCCGGAGTCTTCACGAACTTCGTGAGGTTCACCGAGCCGTTCACGGTCTCCAGCCGCACCCGGCGCGCGCCCTCGTCGAGCTTGATCAGCAGGTGATGCTTGTCGGCGCTGTCGGTTGTCGCGTGCGGATAATTCGCCGAGAGTGCCCCGTTGGTGTTTTCCAGCGAAATCGATCCACCGATCCCCTCCGGAATCAGCGATGTGATCGAGCCGTTGACCGTCTCGAGGTGCACGTCTCCTGAATCGGGGAGTTGCGCCATGCTGGCGATGATCGAGCCGTTCACGGTCTCCGCGTTGACCGTGCCGTTGGTGGTGGAGACCACCACATCGCCATTCACCGTTTCCGCCTTCACGTTGCCGGCGATGTTTTGCGCGGCGATCCGGCCGTTGACGGTCTCGACATCCACCTTCACGCCCGCCGGGACGTGCACCGTGTAGCGAACGGTGATCGGATGATGACGGTTGAATAGCGTCCACGGTGAGAAGCTCGTGCCGTGTCCTTTCTTTCCCTCACCCTCGGCGCACGTGTCGTTTGTGTGCATGCCGAGCAGCGTGCAGAAGACCACGTCGTTGCCGCTCATCGCCTGCTTCACCTCGACCGCGTGCGGCGCCGCGTTCACGATCACGGCATCGACGGTGAGTTTGTTCGTGGGCGACGCGAGAATCGCGATGGCGCCGTCGATGTTACGCACCTTGACCGTCGCGCCGGGCGTGATGTCTCCGCTCCAGGTAAAGTCGCGGGGCGGATAGTTGTGACCTCTCGAACACGAGGCGACAGCGGCGGTGATCGCGAGAACGCAGAGGATGTGGCGCATGATGAGCTCCGGGACGGGCAAGTCAGTTTGACCTTTCCCGTCCCTACGCAAAACGGCTCACCCAAGTTTCCTGAGCCTCACCGAGCCGTTGGTGGTGTGGAGCTGGACCTGCCGTCCGCCCTGGCCGACCGTACCATGCACGTGCCGGCCGATGAGCCCCTTGCTGATCGTCAGCGGGAAGTCGGTCTCGATCCCGCCGTTGGTCGTCTCGGCGTCCACATCGGCGCTCAGATCGGCCGGCGCCTCGAGCTGCACCGAGCCGTTCACCGTCTCGAGCTCTAGCGGCTCGTTCGACTTCACGAGATGTTCGATGCTCGCCCGTACGTCTCCGTTCACCGTGCGTGCGTTCACGGGTCCGCCCAGCGTCGCGACCTCGACGCGTCCGTTCACGGTCTCGGCCTCGACCGCTGCCGTGGCGCCCTGCACGTTCACCGACCCGTTCACCGTGTTGACGTCGACCTTCACGCCCTTGGCGACGCGCACGGTGAAGCGAACCGAGACATCGTTGTGGCGATTGTCGTCGGAATCGTTGTGGTGGTGCCGCTCATGATCGTCGCAGTTCTTTTCATCGCCCCACAGAGCGCAGACCGTCACGCCGTTATTGCCGGGCTCAACGAGGATGCGAACCAGAGAGGGGTCGCCGCGGCGCCACTGCTTCACCGCCGAAACCGTTGTCGATGCATTGTCCGACGCCAATACGTCGATGCTGCCGTTGAGGTCCTGCACGCGTATCGTGCCGCCAGGAGCTATTGAGTGCTTCGACGTGAAGGAGCTGTCGTAGGAATTGTCGCGGTTGTAATCGCGCTGGGCGCGAGCGGGCGCGGCAACCGCGAGGAAGGCAGTCGCGACGATCGAGGCGGCAAGAAAACGGTGCATGTTATTTGTCTCCGCGTGAGCGGCAGCCCGTGATGTGCACGTCGCCGCTGAAGGTCTTGAGAATGAAGTGGGCACCGCCACCATGTCCGATCGTGAACGTCCCGCGCTTTCCCATACGACTGCCATTGCCGCTCGGTTGCATCGTCATGGAGCACGACGTGTCGAGGTCGCCGCTGTAGGTCTCCACCTCGAGCGTCGCGTCGGAAGCGCCGTTGGCGATGTTCAGGTCGACGTCGCCCGAGTGCGAATGAAACTCGTAACGCCCCTTGGCATCCACCGGTCCGGAGAAATGCACCTCGCCGGAGACCGTTTCGGATCGCACGTAGGAAGAGGTGATGTCATCGAGCACGACGTCGCCGCTCACGCTCTGCGCCGCCACCTCGCCGGTGATCTGCTTCGCGTGAATCTCGCCACTCACCGTGTTGACTCGCACGCCGGCCGTCACATGAAGGACGGTCACATCGCCGGAGATGGATTCGAGTACGGCATGGCTCGCGATGTTGGCCACATCGATGTCGCCGCTGACGGAGTGCCCCTCGACGTCCGCGACATCGTGCAGGTTGATGTCGCCCGAGAGCGTCCGCACGAGCAGCCGCCCGGACTTCGGCATGCTGATCTCGAATCCGGTGTGATCGCCGTCGGAGTCGTCGTCGTTCCGGTCCTGCGGCGATTCGACGAGCGAGACGCGCGACGGCGACGAATCGAAGCGAAGCTGGCCTTCGGAGGTCGCGTGGATCTTGACGTCGGCGCGGTCCCATCCGACCACGGTAATGTCGCCGGAGAAGCTCTGCAGGTCGACGGTTCCGGAGCGACCGAGCGTCACCGTGGTGTCGATGCGCGACTCGACGTTCTGGTCATCGCGGTGCGAGCGACTCTTGTGATGCTGCGCCCGCGCAGGCAGCGCGATGACGAAAATGGCGAGGGCGGCAAGGCGCCAGGGGGCGTGCATGATCGGCTCCATCAGCTTTGAGTAGGGAGAAAGGCGACGGTACGGAGAAGCTCGACTTTGCTGCCGAGCACGTTGTCGAGCTGGTTCGAGAGCAGTGGACTCTTGGGATCCTTCGCGAGTGCCGCGCGGCTCTCGGTGATCGCCTTGTCGATGATCTTGAGGTTCTTCTCGATGATCGCGACGGTCTTCGGATCGAGCGACTCGCGTCGCGTATGCACCACGCTGTCGAGCAGCGAGATCTCGAGATCGTAGACGCGGGCGGCGCTCACGTCCCTCTTCGGGTGAAATACCTGCGAAACGTTCGACGGCGACATCGGTGCGGGTGTGGCCCGCGGAGCAGTCGCAGCGCCCGGCGTGGGCGTAGTGATCGATTCGGCGGCCTGCTGAGGCGTACGCGCCGCGACATTGATGGCCGGAGCCGCCGTTCCGCCACGGCTCGACGCGATCAGATAGGTCGTGCCCGCCGTCGCCGCGATCAGCGCCGCTGCGGCGAGCGCGAACTGCCACTGACGCTGCGGCACGCGGCGCACCGCTGCCGGCGCGCCGCCGAGAAGCGTGACGGGGGTCGAGATCCGTGATTCGATCCCCGCCCACAGGTCGCGCGTCGGAGCGAGCAGCGGCATCGTCGCCGCCTCGGCCGAGATCGTCCGAAGCTCGGCGAGCACCTCCGTGCACGACGCGCATTCCGCGAGGTGCCGGTCGGCCTCCGCCTTCTCGTCCGGTGCGAGCTCGCCTTCGAGGTACGAGGCAAGACGTTCGCACATCAGATCGCAATCGTGCTTGTCGTATGTCATCGTGTCAGTGCCTCCCGTAAGAGCAGCCGCGCGCGATGCAGCTGCGCCTTGCATCCACCTGCCGTAACACCCAGCATCGTTCCGATCTCCTCGTGCGTGAACCCTTCCACATCGTGCAGCACGAACACCCTCCGTGCGCCCCTCGGCAGCTTCGCGATTGCCCACTCGAGGTCCAGCTTCTCGGCGTGCATCGGCTGTGCTGTGGAGGACACCGGTGCCGAGCCTTCGTCGTCCTCGTCCGATGACACCGTGCGACCCCTCTCCCGTCCATCCACCCGCCGCTCGTTGAGCACCACGTTCACCGCGAGCCGGTGCAGCCAGGTCGAGAAGGCACTTTCGCCTCTGAACAGCGGCAGCTTTTCCCACGCCCGCACGAACACATCCTGCGTCAACTCCTCGGCGCGGGTGCGATCACCTGTCATCCGCACGCACAGCGAGAAGATGTGATTCAGATGCGTGCGGTAGACATGCTCGAAGGCATGCCTGTCTCCGCTTGCGGCTCGAGCGACTGCAGTGCCGCTATCATCGATGGTTTGGATTGGAACCACCTCGGTCGCCGTCGCCGTCATCCAAATCGACCCTCGGTCTCGTTGGAAGATCAGATGACGCGAACCGCGGAAAGGTTTAAACGCTTAGGAGCCTCTGGCGGCGTCCAACCGGCCGATCAGCGTCGGGAGCCCGCGAATGTGCTCGAGGAAGAAGGCCGGGGACGCCCGTTCCAGCACCGTACGAGAGAAGGGCCCCCAAAGTGCCGCGACGCTGATGACGCCAGCAGCATTGCCCGCTTCGATGTCGTGCGGGGAGTCTCCCAGAAAGAGCGCGCGTTCGGGCTTTGATCCGAGCGCGGAGAGCGCGTGCAGCACGGGTGCGGGGTCCGGCTTGTGGCGCTCCGTCGAGTCCATTCCGACGACGACGTCGATCGAGTCCGTGAGATGAAGCCACGTGAGCGCGCGGTGCGCGAGGTCGTTGGACTTGCTCGTGACGAGCGCGGTGGGATGACCGCGGGCTTTCAGAAGGGCGAGCGTGTCGCCGACGCCCTCGAATTCGCGCAACATCTCGTCGTGATGCGTGCGCTGGAAGGCGCGATAGGTGGCGATCATCTGCTGCGCCTCGTGCTCGTCGGGAACGAAGTGGCGCATCTGCGTGATGAGCGGTGTGCCGATCCCGGCGATCCATTCCTCATCTGAGGGCACCGCGTCCGGGCGGTGAGCGGAGAAAGTGTGGTGAAATGCTGCGAGGAGGAGCGCGATGGAATCGGCGAGTGTGCCGTCGAGATCGAACAGCAATGCGAGGGGAAGGGGACTCATGCGAGAAAGCTAGTAAATGAAGGCGCGGCGGCCCCGCGCCACGTCGATGCGCGCCCGGCACGAAGGTCGCATGCAGCCGAGGACGTGCTGTCCGAATGATTTCTCGAACCCGTCCACTCATGCCGACGCTCACGTGGCCGTACGTGCACCTGCTCATCAATCACTTCCCGGTAGTGCTCACGAGCATGGGTTTCATCGCCGCGCTTGCTGCCGTGATCACGAATCGCCGAGGGCTGTGGCTGTACACAATGGGAACCCTCGCCATCGCGGGGCTGATCGTCTTCCCCGTGAAATTCACCGGCGATCAGGCCGATCATGCGCTACACAATCCATGGTACATCAAGCGCGGCGTCATCGATGCGCACGACCATGCCGCCGGGATCGCCATGGCGATCGTACTCGTTGCCGGCGTCGTGAGCGCGTACGGATGGTGGCGCGCACTGAAGCAGCGCGAGGAGATCATCCCGGGCTGGATCCGCGCCGCCGTCCTGGTTGGTGCGCTAGGCGGGTTCGGATCGGTGGCGTACACCGCGTTCCTTGGCGGCAAGATCATCCACGAGGCACCCGTGCTCGGACTGCCCGAAGCGCCGCCGGGACTTCCGCCGGGCATCGCCACGCCGCCGCGATCGCGGGGAGATACTACGGGTGAGCGGCCTTGACGAATCGCTGAGGACGTATGCCTGCCACTCCTCACATCGAGAGGCATTTCACAGCCGGTGACACCGTTCGCGATGTCGTCATCGGCATGTCCGACGGGCTCACTGTTCCCTTTGCGCTTGCAGCCGGGCTATCGGGCGCAGTCACGGCCGCGCACGTCGTCATCACCGCTGGGTTGGCCGAGGTTGCCGCGGGCTCGATCGCCATGGGGCTCGGCGGCTATCTCGCGGCGAGGAGCGATGCCGAGCATTACGCGAGCGAGCTCGCGCGGGAGGAGCGCGAGATCGTCGAGGTGCCGGACGCGGAGGCCGCCGAAGTGGCTGAGGTGTTCCGCACGTATGGATTGTCGACGGACGAAACGGATCACGTGGTGGCGGCGCTTCGCACGCGCCCGAAAGCGTGGAGGGATTTCATGATGCGCTTCGAGCTCGGCCTCGAGGCACCGGATCCCAAGCGCGCACTTCGGAGCGCGCTCACGATCGCAGGCGCATATGC
>DATHJR010000438.1:0-3147 GCA_035286525.1 Gemmatimonadaceae bacterium
GGTGGGCGGCACCGCGCTCAACCGTATCGAGCACTGGGAGTTCGCGGAGTACGACGACATCGACCGCGAGGCGGAGCTGCTGCGGGCGGCGCCGAATCCGCTCTCGGTGTATGGATCGGGACATCGGCCGTACTACGAAAATGTCGTAGCGGTGCTGCGCGGCGAGGCGGCGGCGGACACGGATGGCCGCGAGGGGCGGAAGTCGCTCGAGCTGATCCTCGCGATCTACGAGTCCGCGCGATCGGAGAGCGAGATCGCGCTGCCGCTGCGTACCTTCTCGCGCGAGCATCGGCGCGCGTGACCGGGCGCGAAGGACGCGGCCACAAGTCCGAAATGCGCGAGCTTCCGAACGGGGCGTTCGTGCACGAGTCCGCGTACGTCGATGACGAGACTGTGCTTGGAGTCGGTACGCGGGTGTGGCACTTCTGTCACGTGATGGCGCGCTGCGACATCGGAGCCGGATGCAGCCTGGGACAGAATGTCGTCGTCATGCCGCGGGTGCGGCTCGGCAGAAACGTGAAGGTGCAGAACAACGTGAGCCTGTACGAGGGCGTCACCTGCGAGGACGACGTGTTCCTCGGCCCGTCGATGGTGTTCACGAACGTCTACAATCCGCGCAGCCACATTTCGCGCAAGCACGAGTACCGCGAGACGCTCGTTCGAAAGGGCGCATCGGTGGGCGCCAACGCAACCATCGTGTGCGGCAACACGCTCGGCGAATACTGCTTCGTGGGGGCGGGCGCCGTGGTGACGCGCGACGTGCCGGCGTACGCGATGGTGGTGGGCGTGCCGGCGCGCCTCGTGGGGTGGGTGTGCCAGTGCGGTGAGAAGCTCCCGCTACTCGCGCGTGTGCCCGAGGGCGTGCGGGTGCAGTGCGAGGCCTGCGGCGAACGTTACGCGAGCGGCGGCGAGGGGATCGTACCGATCGCGGTGCTTTGACCGCAACGCGGGATATGATGCGAGCCCCCGGTGCCTCATGGCAGCGGGGGCTCGCGTGCGATCATGATCGCGCAGGGACTTGAACCCCGGACCTCTGGTATGTGAGACCAGCGCTCTAACCAGCTGAGCTACGCGACCGAGCGCGGCGGCCGAGCCGCCACGATAGAGAAAAAAATGTAATGGCGGCCGAGTAGGCGGGGTAGTGGCGAGGGGCCGGATTGGGGGATAGTGTTTCGACGCTGCAATCGACCCCCTTAACCGGGATTTCCGCATGGCATTTCTGTCCTTCCTCGATCGCGAACGGATCGTCGCGAAACCCGGCTTCAATCGCTGGCTCGTTCCGCCCGCCGCGCTCGCGATCCACTTGTGCATCGGTCAGGCGTACGCGTTCAGCGTGTTCAACAAGCCGCTGGCGAAGCTCGTCGCGATATCGCGTCTTCCACACGCGGACACGCTACGGACTCTGTCGCAGTCGAAGCTCGTCGACGCGGTGACGGCAGCGCCGACGGACTGGTCGATTCCAACGATCACTTGGGTGTTCAGCATCGCGATTGTCTGCCTCGGGTTGTCTGCGGCGACGTTCGGTGCGTGGCTGGATCGCGTCGGGCCGCGCAAGGCGATGTTCGCGAGTGCGGTGTGCTTCAGTTGCGGCTTCTTCGTGGGCGCCATCGGGGTGCGCTATCACCAGTTCTGGCTGTTGCTCGGCGGGTATGGCGTGTTGGGCGGAATTGGACTGGGGCTCGGCTACATCTCCCCAGTCTCCACGCTGATCAAGTGGTTTCCCGACAAGCCGGGAATGGCGACCGGGCTTGCGATCATGGGTTTCGGTGGCGGCGCGATGATCGCCGCGCCGCTCTCCGTAAAGCTCATGGAAACGTTTCACGCGATGCACCATGGGTCCGGAGTGACCGGCACCTTCCTGACACTCGGACTGATCTACCTGCTCTACATGATGTTCGGCGTCTTCAGCGTACGTATTCCCGCGCCTGGGTGGCTGCCGGCCGGCTTCGTGCCGTCGGTGCGTCAGAGTAAGCTCGTGTCGAGCTACAACGTGTCGGTGGACAACGCCTGGAAGACGCCGCAGTTCTGGATGCTCTGGATAATGTTGCTCGTCAACGTCACCGCCGGCATCGGTGTACTGAGCCAGGCGTCGCCGATGAGCCAGGATCTGTTTCCGGGGCGAATAACCGCGGTGGTGGCCGGCGGTTTTGTGGGGCTGCTGAGCATCGCGAACATGGCGGGGCGATTCGGCTGGTCGTCGTTGTCCGATGTGATTGGCCGCAAGGCGACGTACCTCATCTTCTTTTCCCTCGGTCCGCTGCTCTACATCGCGATCCCGGCGAGCGGACGCGCGCAGAGCGTCGCGCTCTTCGTGTTGTGCTGCTTCCTGATTCTCACGATGTACGGCGGCGGATTCGCCACGATACCTGCGTACCTGCGCGACCTGTTCGGCACGCGGCAGGTGGGCGCGATCCATGGGCGGCTGCTCACTGCGTGGTCGACGGCCGGCGTTCTCGGGCCCGCGCTCGTGAGCTATATCGGCAAGTACCAGACGGATCACGGCGTGCCGAAGGCGCACCAGTACGATCTGACCCTGTACATCATGGCGGGGCTGCTGGTCGTGGGCTTGATCTGCGACCTCTTGGTGCGACCGGTCGACGCGAAGTACCACGACCGCGAAAGCCCGGTGACGGGCATGATGCCGACCGCCACTCCAACTCCGGAGGCTACTCGTGGCTAATGAAGCGAAGTCGCAAAGCGCCAGCTCGCCGGCGGAGAACAGCAGCAAGGGGCGCGTGATTCTCGCGTGGACGTTCGTGCTGGTGCCGTTGTTCTGGGGCGTGACGCAGACGCTGATCAAGTCGGCGGTGATGTTTCGGTAAGGCTTCTTTTTGCCGACCACCACGTGTTAGCGTAGTGGGCCCTGCAGGGATCGAACCTGCGACCGTTGGATTATGAGTCCACTGCTCTAACCATCTGAGCTAAGGGCCCCTCTTTTTTCTAAGCTACTCGATTCCAATTCGTCAGACAAAGCGACGCGCCATCACCGTCGCGCCGCTACCTCATCATACGCGCCCAGCACCTCGGCACCGCTCACCGTCGCCGCGCCAAGCTTCCCGACCTCGACCCCCGCCGCGAAGTTCGCGATCACCGCGGCCTCGGCCACCGTGGCACCCGCGGCCAGCATCATCGCCAGATACGCGGTCA
>DATHJR010000439.1:0-3332 GCA_035286525.1 Gemmatimonadaceae bacterium
GAAGGCACCCGTGAAGAGATGCGTGAGCTCGGGCTCAGGCCCCCTCCCAAATCGGTGACGAGCGGGGCGGCGGGCCTGACCGGGCGCGAGATCGAGATTGCCAGAATGGTCGCCACGCGAAAATCCAACAAGGAAATCGGTGGCGCTCTTCAGATCTCTGCCCGCACCGTGAGCACGCATCTCTCGAACATTTTTCTCAAGCTGAGCGTCGGCTCGCGGGGCGAGCTGGCTGACTTCGTTCGCCAGAACGGGCTCCTCGAGCAATAACGGCAAGAGCGGTCGCTCGCCGACTAGATTTGCCTCATGATCGATGACATTCTCGCCGAGCTCGAGGCCGACACCTCGCTCGAAGTTGGAGAAAGCTTCGCGCGCGTAACCGCCCGCTACTTCGAGACGACGCGCAGTGGGCAAGGCCAGGTCTCCACGCCGCGCTCGAACGAGGAGCTCGCACGGCGGTTCGACGAGGAATTTCCCCGCGATGGCCGTCCGGTCTCAGAGATCATCGAGCGCCTGGAGCGCGATGTCTTATCGGACGCCAACAAATATTACCACCCGATGTACATGGGGCATCAGACCTCCGCTCCTCTGCCTGTGGGGGTCTGGATGGAGAGCGTCATCGGCGCGCTCAATCAGTCGCTGGCCGTCGCGGAGATGTCGCCGACCGGAACCGCCATCGAGCATCAGGTGATCAAGTGGATGTCCCGGCTCGCCGGTTACGGCGCTGGCGCTGGAGGCACCCTCACCTCGGGAGGCACCGAAGCAAACTTCACGGCGATGCTGGCCGCGAGAAACGCAGCGCTGCCCGAAGCGCTCGAAGACGGCGTGGGTGCCGATCCGCCATTCGTGGTCTACGGCGAGCACGCACACTACGCGGTAACACGCGCAATCGGGCAGCTGGGACTGGGAAAGCGTCGGGGAATCCCGATTCGCTCACGCAATTACAAGCTGGATGTAGACGTGCTGCTGACGACGCTCGATCGCCTGCGGGACGAAGGCAAGCGCACGATGGCAGTCGTGGCGACAGCCGGCACGACGGCGACTGGTTCCTTCGACGATCTCGAGACGATCGGCTCGATCTGCGCCGAGCGCGACATCTGGCTTCACGTCGATGGTGCGCACGGAGCGAGTGGGCTGCTTTCGGCCAACCCACCGCGCGCGCTCAACGGTCTTAAGCTTTCGCGCTCGCTCGCATGGGATCCGCACAAGATGATGCTTCTTCCCCTTGCCGCCGGAATGGTGCTGACCCGCGAAGAGCGTGATCTCGATCTCGCCTTCGCGCAGCAGGCGCCGTACTTGTTTCACTCCGGCAAATCGAGCCGCGTAGTCGATCAGGGGATCAGGAGCTTTCAGTGCTCGCGAAGAGCCGATGTGTTCAAGCTCTGGTTCGTGATCCAGCGATTCGGATCAACCGGACTCGGCAGATTGTACGACCATCTCTGTCGCACGGCGCGGCTGTTGTACGAAGCCATCGAGGAGCGCGGCGATTTCGAGAACCTGCACGAACCCGAATCCAACATTCTTTGTTTCCGTTACACGGGCAATAAATCGGCCGCCGGCGACATAGAGCGGATCGATGCGCTCAACCGCGAGCTGCGGACGCGCTACAACAAAGAGGGAAGCGGCTGGATCACCGCGACTGTTCTTGACGGAAGGCCCGTGCTGCGGGTGACGATGATGAATCCGCGAACTGGCGCCGAGCATGTCCGCGCTCTCCTCGACGGTCTCACCGCTAAAGCGAAGCAGCTCGAATCGATGTGATCGCCCCTCTCCGGAGCGAAGACAACGGATCGGACCGCCGATTACGCGCCAAATTCTACGCCGCGTCGCTCGCGGCCGGCCCAGGCGATTATCGCCGCCGTCGAGAAAACCGTGAGTGCCACTATCGCCATGGAATACGCGTAACTCGTTCTCGCTGCGAATAGAGCCTCGAGATAGCCGACCGAGCTCGCGAGCAACACTCCGCACTGGTACGCAAAACCGGGCAGGAAGCCGCGCACGGAATCGGGCGACAGCTCAGTGATGTGCGCGGGAATCACTCCCCACGCTCCCTGCACCATGAACTGCATGGCGAAAGCGCCGATCACCAGGCCGATGATCGATGGCGAGAATGCCCACAACGGGATCATTGCGATCGCCAGCACGAGCGCGAGCACAATCGACCGACGCCGGCCGATTCTGTCCGACAGGTAGCCGAAGGCCACTCCGCCAATGATCGCGCCGACCATGGAGAACGCGGTCAGTGCCGCGCGCTTCTGCGGTGAGAATCCCCAATCGCGCTGGAGAAACGTGGGGTACATGTCCTGTGTGCCGTGGGAAACGAAGTTCATGCCGGCCATGAGGAGCGTGAGATAGAGAAACAGCTTCCAGTGCGAGAGGATTCCTCGTCCGAGACTGCTCCAGTCCTTGTGCCTCGTTCGCTCCCAGACTTCGGATTCGTGCACGCGGTACCGCACGAAAAGAGCAAGCAATGCCGGCAGTCCGCCGATGAAGAACATCGGCCTCCACCCCCAGCGCGGGAAAATAAAGAAGTAGCACACGGCGGCGAGGAGATAACCCGTCGCATACCCCTCCTGTAGCAGTCCGGAAAGAACCCCGCGTCGCCGGGCGGGTGCTTTCTCCATGGCCAGCGATGCACCGACGCCCCACTCGCCGCCCATCCCAATGCCGAACAACGCGCGGAGGATAAAGAAGGTCGCGTAGGTGGGCGCGAAGCCGGACAGAACCTCGACAATCGAAAAGAAAACGAGATCGATCATCAACGGCAGCTTGCGTCCGTAACGATCGGCCATCAGCCCGAAGATGAACGCTCCGACTGGACGAAACGCGAGCGTCACGGTGATCGTTAGCGCCATCTCGGCGTCGGTCTTGTGGAATTCCTTCGCGATCGCCGTCAGCGCGAAGACGACGAGAAAGAAATCGAATGCGTCGAGGGTCCAGCCGAGGAAGCTGGCGAAGACGGCGGCGCGATGGCCTCGTGGCGCGACCGGGGAGAGCGTGGACGGAGTTATCGCGTCGATGCTTGCCATGCGAGAATATGCGCCAATGGGATTGCCAGAGGAATGACGCCGTGGCGCCGGAGCAGTATTCTTAGCGGATGCGTAAGCTCCTCGCGTTACTGTTGCCGGCGATTGCGATTGCATGTGCGCCTGCGCCGGGGACCGTTGCGGTTGCCCCGCCAGTCAATACCGCGGAAACGGCGATCGCGCCCGACGCAGTGGCCGACACGCTTCTCGTCGACGTGCAATCGCTCGATCCAACTATTATGGTCGACCTCCGCTACGCGACCGCAAACAATTTTACCGGCGCCCCTTTGCCGGGATACAACGCGAATC
>DATHJR010000440.1:0-6234 GCA_035286525.1 Gemmatimonadaceae bacterium
TGACGCCGCCTCCACCAACAGGTGTGGCGATCGACACGGCGCCGCTCGCAGCGTCCCGGGATTCTGCAGAGCGCGCCCACGCCGCGATCGCGCTGAGCCTCGTGCGCGCACGTAACGCCGACAGCATTGCACGCGCGCGCGATGAGGATAGCACCCCCGGGATGTTCGGTGTTGGGGCCTCGACACTCGTGCTCGCGGCCGCTGTGGTTGCGTTCGTGACCGCGCTCGCGCTCGCACTGGTAATGGAGATGCGCTGGCCGCGAATCGCCGATGCGGCGGAGGCCGAGCTGGTGAGCGGTGCGCGCGTGCTGGTGACCGTGGGGCAGCGGAGCGAGATGCCCGATCGCAAGCGGCGCAGTTCGGATCGCGAGGTACCGCCTTCGATCGAGCAATTTTCCGAGACCTACCGGCAGCTCTACGGGCAACTGGCGGATGCGACGTTCGATCTCAGGCTGCTTGCGATCGCGGGCGATCACCCATTCGTTACTGTCAGCGTCGCGGCGAATCTGGCCGCGGTGGCGGCGAGATCCGGCCGGCCGACGCTGTTGCTGGACACGGACTTCCGCGTGCAGCCCGTGGCGAAGATGATGGGAGTGCGGGCGACTCCCGGGGTCGCGGATGTGCTCGCGCAGCGATTGGGTTGGGCAGGCGCGATCACGAGCGTGCTGGTGAGTCGCGGGCGATCGATTGATGTGTTGCCGAGTGGGGTGTTGGCGGGAACGATGCAGGCGGTGGCGGAGGAATTCGGGAATGAGGTGGAGCGATTGAGCAGGCGGTACGAGACGTTGGTGTTGAGCGCGTCGACTCCGGAGCAGGGAACGACCGGGGTGGCGGCGCGCGCGGCGGGCCAAGTGGTGGTCTGCCTGCGTCGCGGACGCAGTACGCATGCATCTTTGACGGCGCTGTTGGCTGAGATCGAGTCGAGTGGGGCGACGATGCGAGGGTTGATGTTGTGGGATCGAGAGGATCCGATTGCGATGGCGGCGGTGCCTGAGGCGGTGAAGCGATTGGAGCTGATGGGTTGACGGCATGTGCGCGACGACGACATGGCTGGCCATTTGAGCGGCATGACGAGGGCAGCGTTAATGTGCTGTGACGGTGTTCGGGTATCGCAACGCATGTCGTGAGGGGAGATAATGAAAGCGCCGGCCTTCGCTGAGATGATCATGCGGTTGTCGCAAATGCTCGCAGACTCGCCGCCGGGCGCGAAGCGGTAGTGCGGTACCGAGCGATACCTGAAGCACTCGTGGCGACGCTGTCGGATGGCGCGGTGTTGCTGAATCTGCAAACGAAGCGCTACTTCTCGCTCAACGAGACGGGAACGCGTATCTGGGAGCTGGTGCAGCAGGGGGCTGAGGAGCAGTCGATCGTGGCCACGCTGATTCGCGAGTACGAGGTGGACGAGGCTACGGCCGGTGCGGAGGTGAGGCGAATGCTGGACGCGCTGATCGAGGCGCAGCTCATCGTGCTGGGCTAAGGTGGGATTGGGGGCGGCGCGTGTGCGGGGGTGGGAGAATCGGGCTGCGACGGCCAGATGGTGTGTTGAGCGGACTGGAATCGGAATTAGCTACATTAGCGCGACAGTGTCGGGCCAAACTACTAATAGTGTTGTCAAATAGTGATTCGTCGCTCTGCCACGACGTCCCCTATCGTCGAGCGCTCCTCAAGAGACTATGTGGGCTGACACCCTTCAGGCATTCGAAGCACAGCACCTTCTGCTCCTGATTGAGTGGGGCGCCGCAAGCGTACTCATCGGCGTTCTACTATTCCTTGTTCTCTCGCTGCGCCGCATCAAGGCACCCCTGCTGTCTCACTTCGCCATCCAATGCGCCCTCTGGGGAGCCGCCGAGCTGGCATGGGGCGCGTTCGCCTATCGCGATGTCCCGCTTCGCGATTACGAGGGCGCGGCCGAGCTGGCCCGCGAGCTCTGGATGGCTGTCGGACTCGAGGCGGGTGGTATCCTCCTCGGCCTCACGCTCGCCATCGGCGGCTGGAGCCACATCAAACGACTCGGCGTCGTCGGCTCGGGCATCGGCATCATCGCGCAAGCATCCGCCCTCCTCGTTTTCGATCTCATTTTCGTGCGCGCCATCCGTCTCTAAGCGTGCTTTCCGGCCGTCGCAGCGAGCGGTAACTTTGCGCCCCTATGGCCGGCTACTCCGATCCGATCAACCACGCCTTCGCGTTCGCAGCAAAACACCACGATCAGCAGGTGCGCAAAGGAACGCGCTATCCGTATCTCACGGCGGCGCCGAATCTCGCGGTGATCCTGGCGCGATATGGACAGGATGATCCAACGCTCGTCGCCGGAATTCTGCACGACGTAGTCGAAGACTGCGTTCGCGATGGATACACCGCGGAAATGCTCGACCGCCGCGTGGGCGACAAATTCGGCAAGCCCGTGCTGCTGACGGTGCTCGCGGTCATCGAGCGACGCTACGACGATGAAGGGATCGAGCTCTCGCATCTCGAGCGAAAGGATGATCTGCTCGACCGGCTCGCCAGGGCGGACGATCGTGCCCGATGGATTGCCGCGGCGGATCATCTCCAGTCCGGCGGCACGCTGCTCGCCGACCTCCGGCGCACGGATTTCCCCGAAGCGGTGTGGTCGCGCTTCACCTCCGGACGCGAGGCGACGATTCGGTGGTACCGACGCCTCCACGACAGGCTCGAGGAGGTTGGATTTCGCTATCCGATCATGGACGAGCTACGCGACGTGGTGCGCTCGCTCGAGCACTACGCCGGCGAGGAGACACGCTCAGGATAGGTTCGCGCGACGTACTCCTCGAGTATCGTGAGGAACTCGGGGACGATGTTGTCGCCCTTGAGTGTCAGCATGAGCCTCCCGTCGACGTAAACGGGAGCCTTTGGTTCCTCGAACGTCCCCGGCAGCGAGATGCCGATGTTCGCGTGCTTCGATTCGCCGGGGCCATTCACGATGCACCCCATGACCGCGACGCGCATCTCCTCGACACCGGGATGCCGGGAGCGCCACGCGGGCATCTGATCGCGCAGATACGCCTGGATGTCCTCCGCCATCTGCTGAAAAAAGGTCGACGTGGTTCGTCCGCAGCCCGGACACGCGGTGACCTGTGGCGTGAAGGAGCGCAGCCCGAGCGATTGCAGGACCTGCTGCGCGACCTGCACCTCTTCCGTGCGATCGCCCTCGGGCTTCGGCGTCAGAGACACACGAATCGTGTCGCCGATTCCCTCGGACAGGAGAATCGACAGCCCGGCAGCGCTCGCGACGACACCCTTCGTTCCGAGCCCCGCCTCGGTGAGCCCGAGATGGAGCGGGTAATCGCAGCGCGCGGCGAGGCGCCGATACACATCGACGAGATCCTGCACCAGGGAGACCTTCGCCGAAATGATGATCCGATCGTGGCCGAGTCCGACCTCTTCGGCGAGGAGCGCGGAACGCAGCGCGCTCTCGAGCATCGCCTCGATGTAGACGTCGTGCGCATCGAGCGGTTCGGCGCGGCGCCCGTTCTCATCCATCATCGTGGTGAGCAGATCCTGGTCGAGCGAGCCCCAGTTGACGCCGATGCGCACGGGCTTGCCATTCGCGACCGCGATCGAAACGATCGTGCGGAAGTGATCGTCGCGGCGCTTGCCGCCAACGTTGCCGGGGTTGATCCGATACTTCGCGAGCGCACGCGCGCAGTCGGGATATTTCGCGAGGAGCAGGTGCCCGTTGTAGTGAAAGTCGCCGATGATGGGGACGTCCACGCCCATGTCGGACAGCCGACGCACGATCTCGGCGACGGCCGCGGCGGCAGCCTCGTTGTTCACAGTAACGCGCACGAGCTGCGATCCGGCGGCAGCGAGCGCGGCCGTTTGTGCGACGGTGAGCGCGACATCCGCCGTATCCGTGTTGGTCATCGACTGCACGACGATCGGATGCGCGCTTCCGACGGCTACTTCACCGATGGTCGTGGTGACGGTGCGACGGCGGGACGCGAAGGGCATGCAGTAAAGATAAGTCGAGCGGGGCGCGGAGACAGGCGAGCGCTGGCAATCCGTCAGTAACGCTGTAGACTACGCGTTGACGGCCGCGCACGCGTGCAACCCCGAGGATGGAGTGCTCATGCAGGACGATCTCGATCAGCCGCCCCGCGCGTACAACACCGCCGATGTCGCATCACTATCGGAGCCGGCGAAGAAGCGGATGGGATGGCGAGGGAAGATCGTGCTGTGGTTGTTCTCGACGGTGGTTGTTGCGGCACTGGGATTTGTCGCGTACACGTGGGGCTCGCTGCACGTCACCTACTCGAGCGGCGATCGCGCAGGGTTCATTCAGAAATTCTCGAAGAAGGGATGGCTGTGCAAGACGTGGGAAGGGCAGATCGCGATGGCGAATCTGCCGGGGACCACTCCGGAGATATTCAACTTCTCGGTCCGAAACGATTCGGTTGCCCAGGTGATTCTGAAGTCGATGGGGCAGCGCGTGGACATCAGCTACGATCAGCATCGAGGCGTGCCGTTGCACTGCTTCGGCGACACCGAATACTTCGTGACGTCGGTGCGGCCGGCACCACAATGATCGGAAATGCGCTTGTGACACCGAGTTAAGGCCCTCAGAGCGGCCTCAACTGGTGTACACGAAGTTGCTATTGCGGTGCGCACCTGGGGACCATATCTTTTTCTCGGCACCACCCGTTCGCGAACATGCAGACCCGGGCGGAATACTTGCCTCGGGTCTTTTTTTATTGTTCGTAAGTGGTTGGGGCTGACGCGATGGCACTCAGGCGCGCGTCACGGCAACATTTGTCAGGGTCAGCGCTTCCGCCCCCTGTACAAAATCATATCAGGAGTTGGAAATGCGTGTCACTGGCAAAGTGAAGTGGTTCAATGATGCCAAGGGTTTTGGCTTCATTACCCCGGACAACGGACAGAAGGATTGCTTCGTGCACTACAGCGCGATTCAGGGCAACGGGTTCAAGACGTTGGCTGAAGGCGATGCCGTGGAGTTCGAGATCGTCGAGGGCCAGAAAGGCCCCGCCGCCGAGAACGTGACGAAGCGCTAAATTCTTCGCTTCACTACCACGAATGGGGCGTCACTCGAGAGAGTGGCGCCCCATTTTCGTTCAGTTGTATTCGCTCACGCGAGCGACGCCCAGGCGCTCTTCATCTGCGCCTGCACCGCGAGCGGTCCCGTGCCCCCCTCCGTTTCGCGCCGTTCAACCGACGCCACCGCCGATAGCGCGTCGAACACATCGGGGCCAAAGCTCGCGTGCGCGGACTTGAAGCTCTTGTACGGCATCGCGTGGAGCTCGATCCCCGACTCCTCGCTCTGGCGCACGAGCGATCCCACGGCGGCGTGCGCCTCGCGAAACGTCGTGCCCTTTGCGACCAGATAGTCCGCGAGATCTGTCGCCATCATGCTGCTCGCGAGCGCTGCCTTCATCCTGTCCGTGCGGAAAGTGATCTCCGCGAGCGCGCCAGCGACTCCCGGGAGCACGAGGAGCATGGTGTCGACGGCGTCGAAGAGCGCGCGCTTGTCGTCCTGCAGATCCTTGTTGTAGCCACTCGGCAACCCCTTCAGCGTCGCGAGCAGCGCGGTGAGATCGCCGAGGATCCTGCCGCCGGAGCCGCGCGCTAGCTCGAGTGCATCCGGATTTCGCTTCTGCGGCATCATGCTCGAGCCGGTGGTGAACGAATCGCCGAACTGCAGGAAGCCGAATTCGCTCGTGCCGTAGATGATGAGATCTTCGGCGAGTCGTGAGAGATGGATGGCGAGCATCGAGAGCGTGAACAGCAGCTCGGCAACGAAGTCGCGATCGCTCACTGCATCGATGCTGTTGGGGGACAGCTGTGCGAAGCCGAGGCTTCCCTGCAAGAGCACGCGCGAGATCGGGAATGCGCAGCCGGCAACGGCACCGGAGCCGAGCGGGAGCACGGCGGCGGCGCGTCCTGCGGCGGCGAGTCGCGCGCGATCGCGGTCGAGAGGCCAGAAGTGCGAGAGCATCCAGTGCGCAGCGGCTACTGGCTGCGCGCGCTGCATGTGCGTGTACGCGGGCATGAGCACGCTCGCGGCCGAGAGCGATTCGGTGTGAGCGAGCATCACGTTCTGCAGCTCGCGCACCGCGCCGTCGAGAACACCGCATGCGTCCATCGACCAGAGGCGGGTCGCGGTCGCGACCTGATCGTTGCGGCTGCGACCCGTGTGCAGCTTGGACGCGACCTCGCCGACCTCCTCGTGGAGGAGTCGATCGATGAGAGTGTGGACGTCCT